>NZ_VVIN01000216.1:0-654 GCF_008711145.1 Arenibacter lacus | reverse complement strand
TCTATTATGGGTATATCCTGCAAAGAAAAGGGAGTAAAAAATTTAAAATCGGATAATTCACCTCCCCTAAGCTCAGGATTTTTATCCCTATTTAACGGACACAACTTAGAGGGCTGGGAAGGCGATCTAAACATTTGGCGGGTAGAGAATGGATTGTTGATTGGAGAATTGGATGAAGATACGGATTTAAATAGCAACACTTTTTTAATTTGGAAAGGTGGTGAACCAACAAACTTTGATCTGAAACTGGAATTCCGTATTTCCTCATTGGGGAATAGCGGTATCAATTACAGGAGTGATCGGGTAGATAGCATCCCTTTTGCACTTCGGGGATATCAGGCAGATATTGATGGCAAGAACACCTATACCGGTCAAAATTATGAGGAAAGAAAACGAACCACCTTGGCCTACCGAGGAGAGAAAATGGCCATCACCACCCAAGTCAACCCCAGCCTAAGCGGCTCCCTACGCTCCAATATAAAACACAACGCTTGGCAAAGCAGGGAACTACTGGAAGACTTGGGAAATTCGGATACCTTACAAAATAAAATACACACGGAAGGGTGGAACACCTTTAGGGTAGTAGCAAATGGATACAGCCTACAACACTATGTAAATGGGATTTTAATGAGTGAGGTGATCGATAGGGATACT
>NZ_VVIN01000215.1:0-663 GCF_008711145.1 Arenibacter lacus | reverse complement strand
ATGTTGATTTATACCTCGTGTGAGAGTGAAGTGGCAACGGATAAATTGGAGGAAAGCGCCACATTAAAAGCAGGTAGTGAAACTATTTTGGAGTTTGAAGATTTGAGCAACCTCTCCAAAGAAGAAACTTTAAAAAAAGAGGAGTTTTTCCGCAAGGCGACCAATGCTAGAAGGGTTGGAACTTTTATCATGAAAGATAGAAGAGGGCAATCTGTTATACTAACTACAAATGAATCAGGTTTGGTATCAATGGACATCCGGAAAGATGGTGTCACAACTTCTAAACATAACAATGATCTTAACGAGATCGTTAACGATAAAACGGTTAGTATTCCGTTTACAGTTGTTGATGAGGTACCCGTTTTCCCCGGTTGTGAGAATGCGGAGGATAAAAGAGCCTGCTTTAATAAGATGATGCAGAACCATATTATAGATAATTTTAGATATCCAGAAGAGGCTCAAAAGAATGGAATTCAAGGCCGTGTAAATACTATGCTAATCATTCAAAAGGATGGGAGTATAGGGGGTGTAAGAACGCGGGGTCCAGATACCCTTTTGGAAGAGGAGGCGGCACGCATTATCTCCCTATTGCCGAGCATGACACCCGGGGAGCATAGGGGTAATGCCGTTCGTGTACCCTATTCCATTCCAATTACGTTTAAG
>NZ_VVIN01000214.1:0-677 GCF_008711145.1 Arenibacter lacus | reverse complement strand
CAAATTGAACCGTACCTGTACATCCATTGCTATCGGTAACGGTAAAATCGTATATAGCCGGAGTTAAATCTGCAAAAGTATCCGAAGTTTGGGTAGGACCTCCATTTATACTATAGTAATATGGAGCTGCACCCAAGCTGGCATCAACGACAATGGTAGCCAAACCTGAAGAGGTAAAACATAATGTGGAGGCTGCAAAATCAATACTAGCAACTGGATTGGTGGGCGGATTAATATCAAAAGTGTCCGTTACCGTACAACCACCTCCATCCGTAACGCGGATGGTATAGGTGCCGTCTACACTTAAACCTGAAAAGAAATTATTGGCTTGTGGACCTAGGACCGTCGCATCGGGTTGTACCAACTCATAGGTATATCCTCCCCAGCCATCGGAAGCAGTGATCATCACCGATCCATCTGCATTACAGGTCTTAGGGTTCAAAGTAAAAGTAAAGGCCAGTGACGTAGCTGGTTCGTTCACCGTAACCGTGGCCGTATCTGTACAATTAGTAGTATCGTCCGTAACGGTAATAGTATAGTCCCCTGCCAAGAGTCCGCTAAAATTCAAAGGGTCCGTGCTTATTCCGCTCTGGGGCGCTATGGCCGTGGGCCCCGTAACCGTATAACTATAAGTCCCAGAAAATCCGCTAACCGTATAGGCGATGGCCCCGTCTGCG
>NZ_VVIN01000213.1:0-678 GCF_008711145.1 Arenibacter lacus | reverse complement strand
AGCACATAGCCCGATTTATCATGGATGGTGAAATCAACCACCTGTCCCTGATCGTTGTAGTTTAGTCTACAATCGAGCTTTTGATGGGAGCCTAAGATTTCGGGGAGGTGATCGGGACGGAGGGACTTAAATAGTTTATAGGTAGTTTTTATTTGTTTTTCCAAACGCTTTTTTACCATGGGCAGTAAGGCCGATTGCTTGTTACGCTCGAAGACTTGTTGGAGTTTGGGACCGGAGAACTGGGGGTGTACGGTATAGCCCCCAATAAAACGGGATCGGTACCCTTCCTTAGTCGCAATGCCATAAGCCACCCCTACCCTACCCGAACGTTCCACTACCTTCAGCTGAATATGGTACTTTTCCAGTAGTTTGGCAAGCTGTTCAAAACTCCGCACCCTATGTTTTTGCAGGGTATTGTTCAGGATGTCCTGCATATAGTAGCGCACCCCGTTACCATCTTGGGGATTAAGCTGGGGCGTTTCCAGTTTGGGAAGCTCTCGGACCGTTCTTTTTTCTGGGGAGGGGGAAAGCCCATACTTTTTCTCTAGGTGCTTCTGGGCAGCCATACTCCTTCTATAGTCAAAGGAAAGGTTGATCTGGGTACAATCCTCCCTGATGGTACTGGAGACGATGTGCACGTGTTCGTGCTCGGTATCGTGGTGCCGTACCACGATGTAG
>NZ_VVIN01000212.1:0-678 GCF_008711145.1 Arenibacter lacus | reverse complement strand
TTACAGCCAAATATACAGATTTCATTACAGCCTCATCGGTAGGGAATGATAATTTATTTTTGGTGTACTTCCTGATCTTGCCATTTAAATTTTCAATTAGGTTGGTGGTATAGATTATCCTTCTTATTTCTAGGGGAAAATCATAGAAGACAGTTAGGTCTTCCCAATTGTCTCTCCAGCTTTTTACGGCATAAGAGTACTTGGAGTTCCAATTAGCGGAAAAATCTTCCAGAGCAGCCTCTACAGCTTGCTTGTTGGGAGCATCGTAGATAGATTTATTTCCTTGTTGAACTCTTTTTTATCCTTCCATACCACATACCTACAAGCATTTCGGATCTGGTGAACCACACAGATCTGAGTGCTGGATTCAGGAAAAACAGTTCTAATGGTGTCGGTAAAGCCATTGAGATTATCGGTGGCTGTGATAAGTATATCCTCAACCCCACGGGCTTTCTGTCAGTCAGTACACTCATCCAGAAAGCTGCGGATTCATTCTTCCCAAGCCACAGCCCCAATACTTCTTTCTTTATGCCGCGTCTAAGTCCTACGGTGATATAGATTGTCTTGTTGACCACCTTAGAGTTCTCTCGAACGTTGAAGACGATGCCATCCATCCAGACAGTTAGATAAACGGGCTCCAATGGTCTATTCTGCCATGCCACAATATCATTGGTGATG
>NZ_VVIN01000211.1:0-724 GCF_008711145.1 Arenibacter lacus | reverse complement strand
TAATTTTGACTGGCAACGAGGAGGCGATGCCATACGCGAAGTGGCAGGGGAGGATGTAAATACCGTGCAAAATGCCAATACCCATAACCTAACTACCTCCCTAAGCATGCAGAAATTGTACGATTTTATTGGGTTGGGAAGGAGAAATAGCGCAACGCCCCCAAGGCAGCAGGGTGTCCTGTCCAATGCCGGGAATGGCCCAGGAAACAACCAGAAGTCCGCGGCCGGCGGTAGTGCCCTTTTAGATGTGCTTACCATGGTGAAGCGTATAAACCTTACCTATAGCGAGAATAATGGAAAGGTGTTACCAGGGTATACCCAGTCGGTCGGTTTTATAGGGACTGCAAAGCCTAGCTTAGGTTTTGTGTTTGGGAATCAGTCCGATGTGCGTTTTGAGGCGGCTAGGAACGGATGGTTAACTACCTTCCCGGAATTTAGTCAGCAGTATGTGAAAAATACCAATAGGCAGTTGAATATTACCGCTACCGCACAACCTATGCGAGATTTAACGATCGACCTAGTGGCAGATAGACAGTTCTCGGAAAGCTATAAAGAAAGTTTTAAAGTGACCGACCTTGGAAACAATGCCTTCGAATATGTGAACCTTTTGGGGAATAATTATGGGAGCTTTAGTATTTCTACCCTGATGATTGGTACGGTATTCAATAAAAGTGACGAGTTTGGTTCTGCCAATTTTGAGACCTTTAAAGAAAACCGTATTACT
>NZ_VVIN01000210.1:0-725 GCF_008711145.1 Arenibacter lacus | reverse complement strand
CTAAGGCCTGCATGATTGTCCTGGGGATTAATACCGAAGGGCAACAGGATATTTTGAGCATGAGTATTGTCGAAACAGAAAAGGCCGCTGCCTGGATGTCCATATTGGATGATCTGCGCTCCCGTGGGGTAAAGGATATCTTCTTTTTGTGCAGCGATAATCTATCTGGATTGGACAAGGCGGTAGAGGCCATTTACCCCAATAGTATTCGTCAGGTCTGTATTGTGCACCAAATCAGGAACTCCCTAAAATACGTGAGCTATAAGGACCGTAAGGCAATTATGGTGGATATTAAAGCTATCTATCAGGCGGATAACGAAAAAATTGCGCTGGAGGCCCTTGAAGTTTTTAAACAAAACTGGGAGGACAAGTACCTAGCTGCCGTTCAATCCTGGGAAAATAACTGGGATAACCTAACGGCTTTTTTAAGCTATCCCAAAGAAATCAGGAAACTCATCTACACGACCAACATTATTGAGAGCTTCAATGCCAGTTTAAGAAAATATACGCGCAATAAAAAGGTCTTCCCTAACGATGATGCAGCTCTTAAATCTATATACTTAGCAGCTCAAAGCATCAGTAAGAAATGGAAGAAAACAAGATCTAAGTGGGGGCAAATTTACAATCAATTGTATATTTGTTTTCCAAATAGGTTATAATCAAATTATTTTAAACCTATGAATTTTGAAATTATTTTTCAAAAACACAAAATTTTGGATAGACTC
>NZ_VVIN01000209.1:0-730 GCF_008711145.1 Arenibacter lacus | reverse complement strand
CAATTTTGACTGGCAACGAGGAGGCGATGCTATACGCGAAGTGGCAGGGGGGGATGTAAATACCGTGCAAAATGCCAATACCCATAACCTAACTACCTCTCTAAGCATGCAGAAATTGTACGATTTTATTGGGTTGGGAAGAAGAAATAGAGCAACGCCCCCAAGGCAGCAGGGTGTCCTGTCCAATGCTGGGAATGGCCCAGGAAGTAACGACCAGAAATCCGCCGCAAGAGGTAGTGATGCCCTTTTGGATGTGCTTACTATGGTAAAGCGTATAAATCTTACCTATAGCGAGAATAATGGGAAAGTGTTGCCAGGGTATACCCAGTCGGTCGGTTTTATAGGGACTGCAAAGCCTAGCTTAGGTTTTGTGTTTGGGAATCAGTCCGATGTGCGTTTTGAGGCGGCTAGGAACGGATGGTTAACTACCTTTCCGGAATTTAGTCAGCAGTATGTGAAAAATACCAATAGGCAGTTGAATATTACCGCTACCGCACAACCTATGCGAGATTTAACGATCGATCTAGTGGCAGATAGGCAGTTCTCGGAAAGCTATAAAGAAAGTTTTAAAGTGACCGACCTTGGAAACAATGCCTTCGAATATGTGAACCTCTTGGGGAATAATTATGGGAGCTTTAGTATTTCTACCCTGATGATTGGTACGGTATTCAATAAAAGTGACGAGTTTGGTTCTGCTAATTTTGAGACCTTTAAAGAAAACCGTATAACC
>NZ_VVIN01000021.1:0-54953 GCF_008711145.1 Arenibacter lacus | reverse complement strand
AGATAAAAAGTAAGTTACACCTCTTTTTCGGTCAGGGGAATATCCGGATTGCAAATTTCGGATATCAGTTGATTTAAAACAGTGGTAAAAAGGGCGATAGTTTCTTGGGTAATTTGTTTATCCTTGGTTCTACTGCCCTTTTTCTCTTTGGTGGCAAAGCTTAAAACTCCCGATTTCAGGTTTTTAAAGGATATAATTCCAGCCTCTAAAGAGGGTGTTGGTGTGCTATGATTATACATTAGAGCATAGCATAGGAGTTGAAAGCACTTACTGTATTTATAATCTTCAATAATTGGGTCCCATGCTATCAGTTCCACATCTCCCTGCATAACCTTACCCGTTTTATAATCGATTATTCTAGGTTGGCCATCCTTTTCGTCTATACGATCTAATTTTCCCTTTAAAACAATGGGAAAATCGATCCCAGGTATTTCCAGTTCCATCCTTAGATTTATTTCAATCCCTATAACCCTAATTTCATGCTTTTTTACAGCCTCTATTTCCATGGCCAAAAAATTGGAAATATATCGGAGAACTACCTCATAGGCAATAAGATTTATCCCCTTGGAGATATCCCCTTCAGCAAAACTCTTGTTAAAGTGGTATAGCACGGTGGTTTTTACCTTCCCTTGCATGTCTTGGACCATAGCTTCCGTTAGTACTTGGTTGAGGTAGGGCTTATAGAGATCTTCTAGGCTGTCATGAACAATGGTTCCAAAGGTATTGCTCGCAACGGTTTCCTCCACTTCTATAGTTTCGTTTATCCCTAAGAGGTTTCGCTTATAAAAATCTATAGGATTCCGTACATAGTTGGTCAACGAGGTTGGAGAAAAGCCATTTTCCGCATGTTTTTTTATCAACTCCATAAGGCCGGTATCTTTATGTACGATTTGCAGGGTTTTGGGAGTCGATTGTATTTCTGGAGCGGCGATGCTTTCCTTTATCTGGG
Organism: Arenibacter lacus; assembly: GCF_008711145.1. NCBI lineage: Bacteria > Pseudomonadati > Bacteroidota > Flavobacteriia > Flavobacteriales > Flavobacteriaceae > Arenibacter > Arenibacter lacus. Next base: position 54,004 of record NZ_VVIN01000021.1, on the reverse strand, counting down.
ATATTTTATTTTCGTCTGTGAGTAATTGGGTCAGTAACCTGCTCTTTTCCCCTCCTTCCAATACATCGGGTTCGGTATTGTAGACTAGGTAAATATTCTTCGCTCTTTGTAATAGTCGATAAAAATGATACGTATATACGGCGTCTTTCTCCTTGTAGGTTGGGAGCTGATAATACTTTTTTAAGTCGAAAGGAATAAAGGAGTTATTAGATTTTCCCGATGGAAGGATACCCTCGTTCACTGAGGTCAGGATAACGGTCTCAAAATCTAAGGCCCTACTTTCTAACATTCCCATTATTTGCAGGCCTTCCAATGGTTCTCCCTGGAAATCTAGCGTCTCGGTCCTCAGCAATTCCCTATAAAGACTTTCCAAGGATTTTAGGTCGTTTATAAACGCATAGGTGGCCACCATTTCCTGAAGCTGGTTAAAGAGGGAGTAAAACTTGTAGAGGTATTCTAGCCCTAAGTTATCCTTTGTCTTTAAAAATTTTTCCTTGAGACTTAATACTACTTTCTGGCAGTTAATTAAAAATTGTGCTGCGCTTTGCTGTTTCTCTAAAAAGAATAGGTCTAAGAGCAGCTGAATTTCCGGGGTGTCCAAAACTAGGTTTTTGGGACTTACAAAGGCCCAGTTGTTCTTCTTAATCGTGTCTGCCAAAAGGGAGGCATGGTTCTTATTATGGTGTGTAAAGAGTAGCTGTACATAAGGATGCGAAAGAAAATCCAATACTTGCTGAAAGTACCAGCCTGCCCCATCCTTTTTTAAATGTAAATCCAGGTACTGGGAGAACATGCTAGCCAGGGGTGTACTGCTTAAGGGGTATCCCATGGTGATGTTTACGGTATCTATTTCCTGTGGAATAGAGTTGAGCAGCGGGTTTAGGAGATTTTCATCTCCCAGGACAATGGCGGTATTCTTTAGGTTGGCCGCATTTTTCTGTTTTAATTGTAATAGGAGGTTGCCCACGTATTTGGTCTGGGAAACATTTTTTGGTACCCCTATAATATGGATGTTTTTATGATGGGAGTAATAATTGGTGAGGCCTTTTAGTGGGTTGTGCTGTAACCAGGGCCAGTTCTTTTTATGCTGTCTAATAAAGTAGCCGGCATCGTGCACGGGATCATTTAAGAAATAAGGGTCTATATCCCACAGTATCTCGGCTTTTCCTTTGGATAGTAACTCCTGTATAATATGGGACTCTGCCGTGTTCAGCGCATTAAAACCTGCAAATACATGGGTCGTTTCTGGTCTGTTTTCCAAGTATTGTGGCAATTCTTCACAGGCAGTGCGGTAAATAAGTCCTTGATGCCCTATATGTTTGTCTTTAAGTAATTTATTGAAGGTAGTATATAGGGGGTGTAATTGCTTCCAAAATTGAAGGTAATTGGTAATGATCTGGGATCGATCTGCCTGTAGTGACCAATGATTTAGCTCCTGGATGTCCTTTAAGTAGGAGAAAATATCCTGGGCGTCTATGAGGTAGCGATCTATTTCATTAAAGTCCTGAAGTAAGATCTGCCCCCATTTTGCAAATGCGGCAAAGGGTTCCCTATTTTCTTTTTCAACGTTTTGGTAAGCTTCATATAGCGTAAAAAGTTGCTCTGTACTGCTAGCGGTTTCCAATTGGGAGATGTGTGCTACAAAGTTCTCTATGCTATATATTTTTGGCGCAAAGCAGGTTTTATTCGCCGTGTTCGCCAAAGCGGTTTTAAGCACGGTTCCCGCTCTTTTACTGGGAAGTACTACGGTGATGTTGTCTAGGGAGGGGTATGTATCTAGGAGGTGGTCTACTATCTGTTGAATAAAGCTTTTCACAAATGGATATGTTTTGCAATTGATTTACGCCCTAAATATAGGATATAGATTGTAGTTAAGGGCGGACTTGGTAACTTAATGTTTTTGGAAATATGAAGAGGGATTAACAAGGTGGTAGACTAGGTCTTAGCCGGGGTGTAAACGAAAAAAGCTCCGCAATCGCGGAGCTTTTCTTAATATCTATTGGTATTGATGATTACTTCACCAAGTTAATTTCAACTCTTCTGTTTTGAGCTCTACCTTTAGAAGTATTATTAGTAGCTATTGGCTTATCCTCACCGTATCCAATGGCAGATAATCTGAACTCTTCAATTCCTTTGTCTACTAAGAACTCCTTCACAGAAAGGGCTCTAGCTTCAGAAAGTCTTTGGTTTAGAGTCTTGCTACCTACACTGTCTGTGTGTCCTTCTACTGTAAACTTAGCATTTGGATACTCTTTAAGGATAGTAATAATATCTACCATTACAGAAGTAGAGGAAGCTTTGATAGTAGATTTTCCAGTATCAAACAAGATGGTTCTAGCATACTCGTTTAATTGCTTCTGTACTTCTTCAGTAACCTCAGGACAACCTTGGTTGGCTACGGTTCCAGCAACATCTGGACACTTATCGTCTTTGTCTAAAACACCGTCTCCGTCAGTATCTGGCCATGGGCAACCGTTGTTGGCAGCAGGACCAGCCTCGTTAGGACACTCATCATCCTTATCGGCAACACCGTCACCATCAGAATCAGGACAACCGTTTAGAGCGGCAGGACCAGCTTCGTTAGGACAAGCATCATCCTTATCGGCAATACCGTCTCCGTCGCTATCAGGACAACCGTTCATTTCTTTGGAACCAGCTTCGTTAGGACACTCATCATCCTTATCTGGGATACCATCGCCGTCAGAATCTGGACATCCGTTAAACTGAGCTAAACCTGGAATTTCAGGACAAGCATCGTCTTTGTCATAGATACCATCTCCGTCCGTATCTACACCACCAAATTTGATGGCAATACCTGCCATGTGCTGAAAATGAGTGATAGCTGCAGGTCTGCTTGCGGTAGCATAATCCTCAAAAACGTGCTTGTAAGCAGTCTGAAGGGTAAGGCCAATGTTTTCGGTAAACCAAACATTAACTCCAACACCACCATTTAGGGTTCCAGCGCCAATTTCGTCTATCCAAGTATAACCACCACCGATTTCTACGAACGGATCAACCACAGTGTTGCTTAAAAAAGCGTACTTAATGGTTCCGTCTACTGCATAGTGAGATAAATCGTCTACACTAACATCCCCCCATTTATCGATACGGTTCAAGGAACCTCTTGCACCTACGGAGAAACCACTACCTACATATTTCGATACTCCTACGTAAGAGATAGACGGTAGCATATTCCAGTGGTCTGTAGCATTGAAGAACTCATTTCCAAAGCTGCTAACATCCTCTGTTGGGAAAACGTCAATTGCGTTTGCACCGAATGTTATTTGCCAAGGGTTATTATCGTCTTGCGCTTGTATGTTGTTAAAACCTACAAGGAGTAGGGCAACAACTAGTATTCTGCTAAGATGTTTCATGTTAATTGATTTAAGTTTAAGTGATTATTAATTACAAATGTAAGTTGTTAAAGTTTATTAACAAAATCATTTAATTGGTTTTTTTAACTCAATCCGTAGGAGAAAAGCTTCAATTAAATTATTTCCAAACTTTTCCCAACCTCCGTAAATGCTTTAATGGCATGGTCTAGATGTTCCTTTTCATGTGCGGCCGATAGCTGAACACGTATCCTTGCCTTGTCTTGGGGTACTACCGGATAAAAGAATCCAATCACGTATATCCCCTTTTCCAGTAACATTTCTGCCATCTTCTGTGATAACTTGGCATCGTAGAGCATTACCGGAACAATGGCAGAGTCTCCATCTATAATATCAAAGCCGGCCTTCTTGATTCCTTCCTTAAAATAGGCCGTGTTTTCGTCCAGCTTCTTCTTTAAGCTCTGGTCCTTTTCCAAGATGTCGAATACCTTTAATGAGGCCCCCACAATAGCCGGAGCCAAGGAGTTGGAGAACAAATAGGGTCTAGAACGTTGTCTTAGGATTTCTATGATTTCCTTTTTTCCAGTAGTATAACCACCCATGGCGCCACCCATGGCCTTGCCCAGGGTCCCTGTAATGATATCTATCCTGTCCATTACATTCTTTTCTTCTAGGGTGCCCTTTCCGGTCTCCCCAATAAAGCCGGTAGCATGGCACTCATCTATCATTACCATGGCATCGTATTTTTCAGCTAAATCACAAATTTCATCCAGAGGGGCAACCAAGCCGTCCATGGAGAATACCCCGTCCGTCACAATGATCTTGAACCTAGCGTCATCTGCATTGGCCTGTTTTAATTGTGCTTCCAGATCGCCCATATCATTGTTGGCATAGCGATACCGCTTAGCTTTACACAAACGAACCCCGTCTATAATGGAGGCGTGGTTCAGCGAATCGGATATTATGGCATCGGCAGCGGTCAATAGAGGTTCAAAAACGCCTCCATTGGCATCAAAGGCAGCGGCGTACAATATGGTATCCTCGGTGCCGTAGAATTCAGCGATCTTTTTCTCAAGCTTTTTGTGAATGTCCTGGGTTCCGCAAATAAAGCGTACGGACGACATGCCAAATCCGTGAGAGTCCAACGTATCCTTTGCCGCTTGTATTACCTCTGGGTGGGAAGAAAGGCCTAGGTAGTTGTTAGAGCAAAAATTAATAACTTCCTGTCCTGTATCTGTTTTTATCACCGCACCCTGTGGGGTGGTGATTATTCTTTCTTCTTTGTAAAGTCCGGCCTCTTTAATGGCGGCTAATTCGTTCTGTAAATGTTCTTTAATGTTTCCGTACATAACTTTTATTAAATTATAAAGTCTAATATAATATCTTCGTTGATATAAACTAGAATTTTGTTTTCTATTTCATAGCCCATCCCTTCCAATGCTGCTGCATACACATAAAGTTGCTGGTGATAGGCTTCATTTTTCATCCCCGTTTTGTAATCGATGATTGTGGCTTGTTTTCCGTTTAAAACGATACGGTCTGGTCGCAGGATTTTTCCATCCTGAGTAAGGATCTCCTGTTCGTTTCTAATTTCCAAATCCTTGCCATAGTACCTGGATAATTTTGGATGCATCACAATGCCGGTGACCTTTTCCAGTATTTCAGGCTCATCGTCTTGGGATAGCGACCCGTTTTTTACCGCTCCCGTTACGGCAGGTGCAATGTCTTCCTTACCGTTTATTTGGCCCATAATTAGATGGACTAAATTTCCTTTGTTTATGGCCGTTTCCCTAGTGGTGTCCCAAAGTGCTCCCGATTTTGTTAAGATGCGAAATTCAGGGCGGTCCTTATAGCTGTACAGATAGGGGATATTCTCTTGTGAATCCGTAGCATTTTCGTTTCCGTCAGCAGCTTCTAATTCACCAAACTGGTATGTTAGCTTGTTATCCTCCCAAAGCCCTTTTTCTCTTAGGTAGTGGATAAATAGACCAGAGTAATAGTTGGTTTTATGTACATTCTTAGCGTCGAGATCCTTTTTGGAAATGATGTAAAGCCCTTTTTCGGCCCTAGTCAGTGCTACGTACAATAGATTAAAGGCATCTAGCTCCAGTTTGTGTTGTTCTTCCTCGTAAATAGCCTCGGCCATTGCGCCATAGGTAAGTACATCCTTGTTTTTGTTGATTAGAAGTTCTGGGAAACCGTTAAAGGAGTGCTCGGGAACGGGAATCCACAATTTGGGATCTATTTCTTCGTATATATTGGAGTTGGCAAAGGGGAAAATCACAATAGGGAACTCCAATCCCTTAGATTTATGGATGGTCATGATCTGCACGGCATCTACATTTTCTGGGGCCGTAATGCTCAGTGAATCCTTTTTCTTTTCCCAATGCGCCAAAAATACTTGACTGTTGGCGCCTTCCTTTTGTTCTACCTCCTGTACCACATCCAAGAGATAGGTGATATAGGCGTCCGAGCTTTCCGCTAGGTCAAACTTCTTAATGGCCTGCTCCAAGCCATCGTAGACAGAGGATTGCCTTAATTCTTCCAGCTTAAACCCGTATTGGTTCTTCAACAAACTGTCTACCTCCTTAAGATGGGTTTGTATTAACTGGTTTAGGTTTTTTTCATCCTCAAATAAAAAGGAGAGGAGCTCAAATGAGATTTCCAAATCATCGGGTTGTAGGCTGTACCGAAGAAGATTAATCAGAAACCGAACCTTTGGATTGCTGTTTAGTAATAGCGTTTCGGAGGAAATAATGGGGATGTTCTGCTGCATTAGGAAGTCGGCGATAACAATTCCATCTTTTTTCTTCCGCGTTAGGATGCATATATCCTTTAGGGAATACTTCTTTTCCAGAATCTGTTGTAAGCTGTTCCATACAGCCTGGCAATACAATTCGTTTTGGTTTAGGTCTTCCTCATTATTCTCTATAAAGGATAGCTGTACCATGCCATCCTTTTTGCTGTTATACGCTTGTTGGTTGCCCTCTATAAATAATTTATTGTAAGTGCTGTTTTCCAGAAATTCACTGGTACGGGTAAAGAAGTCGTTATTGAATTTTATGACCTCTTCATGACTCCTATAGTTGGCGGGTAGATTGGCTGTTAAAGGGGGATAAACAAATGGGTTTTCGTCTAGGTTAATTAGGTTTAGAAATTGCTCTGCCCTACCACCCCTCCATCGGTAAATGGCCTGCTTGGCGTCGCCTACTAGCATTAGGGATCCAATTTTCCCCAGTGCGTCTTCGCTTTCCAAGGCATTGCCTATCAATGGAGTTAGGTTGTTCCATTGCATTTGGGAGGTGTCTTGAAATTCATCTATAAAATAATGGCGGTACTTTTCCCCGATCCTTTCATAGATAAAAGGTGCTGGTTGATCTTTTATCTCGTTGGATATAAGACTGTTGAAGGAAGAGATTGGAAGTAGGTCTCGCTCTAACTCCAAAGTCTTTATTTCTTGTTGTATAGCGTTTAATACGGTTAGAGGGACTAAGTTTTTGTAGGCGTTCCGCATAAGGGAAGCCGCGGTGTGGTTTTCTTTTATGTGTTGAAAATGTTCGTTGAACTCGGAATGGAGTCCGTCTAAAATAAGCTTGATGTCTTCTGGGCAGGTCTTGGTGTAGAGTGGTTCAGAATCAAAATTTTGTTTCCAGCCCGACTTAAAATCCATCTTTAGGTCGCCCGATGCTATTTTTTGAATGAATTTTGGAAACCAGCCCGATCTAAAGTTTTTGAACTCTAGCCCGTTTCTTTCAATAATGGCTAGGATGTCTTGGGCATCTTTCAATATTTGCTCCTCCAAAACCTTGATGTTTTGGGACAAGGTGGTTTTCAATTTCTGAAAATCGTGAATCTGCTTACCTTCTAGCTTTTTTAGGTGTGGCAAGTGGTTTTCATTAAAGAGCAATTTTCCAACCTTATGTAGATCAAAGCTTATATCCCAGCTTTTGTCCTCATCTATCTTTTCCAGGGCAAAATCTATCATCACCTTGGTGAGCTCCTTATTGCTGCCTGCCTTGTTTATTAATTTGGCAATGGCCTCATCCAACAATCCATCGGTGTCCAAGACCACTTCAAAATTCTGGGGTAGTTTTAGGTCCTTGGCAAAAGTTCTAATGAGGCGATGGGTAAATTTATCGATGGTAGAAACATCAAAAAAAGCATAGTTGTGTAATATCTCCTTAAGGGCCTGTTTCGCTCTTTTTTGTAGAATGGCTACCTCCACATTTAGCTCCTTGGATATGTCCAATAACATATATGGGATCTCGGTTTCCACTCTTGCCCTTCCAAAAATGAAAAGGCTGCCCAGAATACGCTGCTTCATTTCGTTTACCGCCTTGTTGGTAAAAGTGATGGCGAGAATATTCCTATAACTCTTGTTTAAATCGGAGGAAAGGATTATTTTGAGGTATTCTTTGGCAAGGGTATACGTCTTTCCGGAACCGGCGGATGCGTTATAAATTTTGTATGGGGCCTCTTGCACGTCGTTTTAGTCGCAAATTAAGCAATATATGATAGTTCTTAACATATTTTTAGCTGAAAATCTTAAGTAATATCTTATTTTTGGGATAACAACATTAATTTTAAAAAACAATATTATTATGGCTTTTGAATTACCTAAGTTACCTTATGCGTATGACGCATTGGAACCACATATTGATGCTAGGACCATGGAAATTCACCATACCAAGCACCACAATGGATATACTACCAATTTGAACAATGCTATTGAGGGCACCGATATGGCCAATAAGTCCATTGAGGAGCTGTTGAAGAATTTGGATATGTCCAATGCAGCAGTTAGGAACAATGGAGGTGGCTTTTTTAACCACTCTCTATTTTGGGACGTAATGGGACCAAATGGTGGTGGTGAGCCTAAGGGCGAGCTAGCTGATGCTATCAACTCTAGCTTTGGATCTTTCGAATCATTTAAGGATGCTTTCGCTAAGGCGGCAGCCACTAGGTTTGGTTCTGGTTGGGCTTGGTTATGTGTTCATGAGGGAGGTAAGTTGGAAATTTGTTCTACTCCTAACCAAGATAACCCACTAATGCCGGATACTGGCTGTGGAGGATTCCCAATTTTAGGATTGGACGTGTGGGAGCATGCTTATTACTTAAACTATCAAAACAGAAGGCCAGATTATATCAACGCTTTTTTCAATGTAGTTAATTGGGAAAAAGTAGCTGCTTCTTACGCAGATAAAAAGTAATTTATTCCATTGCTTCCCGTTAGCATAGTTTTTTGTTAACGACTTGCATAACATCAAAATCCCGTCTTAATTAGGTTTAAGACGGGATTTTTTTTGAAATAGAAAAGGGTGGGAAACCCCACCCTTTTCTTCCCAAATCTTACCATAGGCTTAAATCTACTCATGCTATGGTGCAACTAAAATAAGAGTATTATGGTACATAACAAAAGAGTTCAAAGACGTCTAAGCTTAATTATAAGCTGTATTCGTATGAATTTTGCTGACTGGGAGGAGTTTTGTGGGCCATTGAATATCCTTCTCTGAGACTGCAAATTTGATGTCAGTCAATGGATTCGGCCTCTAATGGAGTAACAAGAAGGCGCTGTCCATTAAATTAAACTTCTACTTGCTGTGAGAGTGGTAGGGCTTAAAAATAGAGGATGGCATCAATTCGGATAGTGTTAAAATAAAAAGACAGAGCTTATCGCTCTGCCTTTTTCCCCAAATCTTACCATAAACTTAACCTACTTATGCTATGGTACTCCAAACATAAGATTACCAAGGAAAGGGAAAAAAGGTTTTGGATGAATGTCTGCTTAAAAGAGTTGAAATGCATCTTTTGGTAAAAAAGAGGCTGGTATGTGGAGGTGGTAGGGAGAAAATAGTAGAAAATAAAAAAGGCGGGGGAATACCCCGCCCTTTTTGCCCCAAATCTTACCATGAACTTAATTCTACTTATGCTATGGTACTGCTAATTTAATAGCAGTCTGTGCGACATAGGTTAAAACTGCGATAAAAAGTGATTTTTACCGATGAAATTCCCTTTTATCCCATTCTATAAGTCAATTAATAGGCTCTTTCGTTTTTGCCTTCATAAAAGTTTATGAATGCCTTATTTACTACCCTATTACCACCTGGCGTGGGATAATCCCCCGTAAAATACCAGTCTCCTAAATTCTGTGGACAGGCTAGGTGTAAGTTGTCAATAGTCTGGAAGATAATTTCAACCTCTGCCTTAATGTCTGGCGGACTTAATATTTCGCCGATCTTTTCGGATAATTCCTCATCCGTAAAGGGATCGTAAAACTCTTTTACATAGTTGATGATTTTGGCGTCTGGGTTGTTCACTTGATTAACGCACTTTTGATAGATTTCCTCTACTAAATGCATGGTGCCCCGGTCTTTATGCAATTCCAGCGCGGCCCTAAAAGCAACAAAGTCTTCCAGTTTAGCCATATCTATTCCATAGCAGTCGGGATAGCGGATCTGAGGTGCAGACGAAACCACCACAATTTTCTTGGGAGACAAGCGGTCCAATATACCTAAGATACTCTTTTTAAGAGTGGTGCCCCGTACAATACTATCGTCAATAATAACCAGGTTGTCGCCCTTTTTTACAGATCCATAGGAAATGTCATATACATGTGCTACCAGATCGTCCCTACCATTATCTTGGGTAATAAACGTTCTTAGCTTGGCGTCTTTAATAGCCACCTTTTCTATTCTTGGCCGTACTTCTAGAATATCGTGTAATTCCTCTGCCGTAATTTTCCTACCAATAGAAAGAATCTGTTCCTCTTTCTTTTTGTTCATATAATTCTGAGCGGCGATTACCATTCCAAAGAAGGAAGTTTCGGCCGTGTTGGGGATATAAGAGAACACGGTATTTCTTATATCCTCTTTAATGGATTTAAGGATCAAGGGGAACAGTAATTTTCCCAACTCTTTTCTTTCCTGGTAAATTTCCTTATCGCTTCCCCTAGAGAAATAAATACGTTCAAAAGAACACGCCTTACGCTCCGTAGGCTCTACAATCTTTTTGATTTTTACCTTGCCGTTTTTCTTGATGATAATTGCATGTCCAGGAGCTAGCTCCTTAACATCTTCAAAAGCAACGTTAAAAACGGTCTGTATGGCCGGTCTTTCGGAAGCTACTGCGGCTACCTCGTCGTCTATATAGTAATAGGCAGGGCGTATCCCAGCGGGGTCCCTAAGTACAAAAGAGTCGCCATGGCCTAACATTCCGGCCATCGTATAGCCACCGTCAAAGTTCTTTGCAGCCCGCTTTAGAATTTTGGCCACGTTTAACCTTTCGGCAATAATGGGGGAGGCCTCCCTTTTATTAAAGCCCTCCTTTTTAATTTCCTTGTACAATTTGGCAACCGCATCATCCAAAAAGTGACCAATCTTTTCCATAACGGTTACGGTATCGGCCTTTTCTTTAGGATGTTGGCCTATTTGAATCAGGTTGTCAAAAAGCTCATTAACATTGGTCATGTTAAAGTTTCCGGCAACAATAAGATTCCTGTGCATCCAGTTGTTCTGTCTTAGAAAGGGATGTACACTTTCTATACTGTTTTTGCCAAAGGTCCCGTAGCGAACGTGCCCTAAAAGCACCTCTCCAATATACGGAATGTAGCGTTTTTGCTTGGCTACATCATCAGCGTATTCTGGGTTTTCCTTTAGGCTGGTGTTGATGCGGTCGTTGATCTGCGCAAAAATATCCTGTATGGGTTGCTTGTCTATGGATCGTACCCGACTCATATACCTTTCGCCAACCTCCATGTCTAACTTTATGCTGGCAAATCCAGCTCCATCCTGACCCCGGTTGTGCTGTTTTTCCATCATTAGGTACATCTTATTTACTCCGTAAAAGGCAGTACCGTATTTTTCTTTGTAATACTCCAATGGCTTTAGCAACCTTATTAGGGAAACTCCACACTCGTGCTTAATGGCGTCGCTCATTTATTCTGGAATTAAAAATGCCTTGAAAGTTCAAGGCATGCGATTATTGTAATTCTATATCAAATTGGGTCAATTCCCTAAATTGGATCAACCTGTTGTTTACTTCTTCTTTGTCTAAATTTGTCATGCGTTCGGTTCCAAATTTCTCCACGCAGAACGAGGCGAGGTTAGATCCGTGGATAACGGCGCGTTTAAGACTGCTGAAATTAGCATTCTTATACTCGGCCAAATATCCGGTAAAACCACCGGCAAAGGTGTCGCCCGCTCCAGTAGGGTCAAAAACCTCCTCTAGGGGAAGTGCAGGGGCAAAAAACACTTTGGATCCCTGGAATAACAGGGCACCGTGCTCTCCTTTTTTGATGACAACGAATTTTGGACCCATTTCCTGAATCTTTTCAGCTGCCTTTACCAAAGAATATTCTCCAGTAAGCTGCCTGGCTTCTTCGTCGTTTATGGTGATAACGTCTATATGCTTAATAACTTCCATTAATTCGTCCAAAGCATGGTCCATCCAAAAATTCATGGTATCCAATACTATTAGCTTTGGTCGTTCTTCCATCTGATTAATTACACTTAATTGTGTGCTAGGGTGCAAATTGCCCAGCATCACTACGTCTGCATCCTTAAAATTTTCTGGAACTATAGGTTCAAAATCGGCCAATACATTAAGTTCGGTAGACAAGGTGTCCCTAGAGTTTAGGTCGTTGTGGTATTTACCGCTCCAAAAAAAGGTTTTTCCGCCTTTTACTACTTGTAGGCCCGTAATATCTATGTTCTTGCTAGAAAGTAAGTCTAAATATTCTTGGGGGAAATCTTCACCAACCACTGAGACGATGGCCGATTTCAGATTAAATTGGGAGGCTGCCAGTCCTATAAAGGTTGCTGCCCCACCAAGAATTTTGTCTGTTTTCCCAAAAGGGGTCTCAATAGCATCAAAGGCAACAGTGCCTACAATTAATAGTTTGCCCATTAAGTCTTAAAATTTGTGCAAAGATAGGATATTGAAATACCAATGCAATAGGGTTGGAAATCAATTTTTAAATATTTTGAATTTACTATACGAGCTAGCGTGAACATTTTTCTGCGGTTGTTTTGCATGTTTATATTGGTTTTGGTACGGGCGACGTCGCCTATCTTTCGAAATAGGTAGGCTGGCCTGACTGAATAGGCTGACACGCAGTAGCTGTCTTAATTGGCAGGATTTGTGAATTTGTAGCGCCTATGCTAGCGCGAGCATCATTTTGCTTGTGCTAAATATGAAATTGCGGAATCTTAGAGGAGAGCTACCTTTTAGTAAGCTTCTATTACCTTTTACTTCCTCCCAAAATCGGCAGGAATCTCTCCCCAGGCCTTGGTTTCCCATTTTACAATTACCGTAGTATAGGTATTGGTCTGTAGCCAGTTCTCTGCTCGCCTAACCAGTTCGTAGACGTCTTTGTTTTTAGTAGATTCCGTTAGCTTGGAGTTGCATTTCTTTTTGCGCACCCAGCTCATGGCCGTTCTAGAATCCGTATAGATAATCCTATTGCTATTGTGCCGTTTCAAATACGCGAGTCCGTGTACCAGCGCTAAAAACTCCCCAATATTATTGGTGCCCTGTTTAAAGGGGCCTTGCCTAAAGAGCTCTTTTTTGGTCTTGGTATCCACCCCACGGTATTCCATGATGCCGGGATTGCCACTAGAAGCGGCATCCACGGAAATGGAATGGTAATTGGGGGCGCCTATTTTTGAAAGTTCTTGTGGGGTCAAACCCTGGGTTTTGGTGTTTTTGCCCTTGTAGTCCTCGTAATTTCCATTAAAGGCTTTTTGGGCGGCCTCGCGGGTGGGAAACGACTTGTATTGGGCGCCCTTATAATTATTGATGGCTGCTTTACATTCTTTCCAGCTTTCGTAAATGCCGGGCTTTAATCCCTTCCAAACTGTATAGAATTTATTGTTTTTGGCCATTATAATTCCCTTATAATTTTGTGGATCGCTTTAGGGAAGTGTTCGTATTCCAGTTGGTGTACCTTTTCTGCAATGGTCTCCGGAGTGTCTGTAGCATCCAGAGATACACTTTCCTGGGCGATGATAGCGCCCTCATCGTAATTTTCATTGACATAATGTATGGTAATCCCTGTCTCCGTCTCCTTGTTTTCTTTCACGGCTTGGTGCACATGCATGCCGTACATTCCCTTGCCCCCATACTTTGGCAATAGAGCGGGGTGGATATTTACAATTTTGTTGGGGAAATTTTGAATGAGGTTTTCAGGAATTTTCCATAGAAACCCAGCTAAAACTATTAGATCTGGATTTAAAGATCTAAGAACATCCAATACGCAATCCGATTTGTAAAAGGAAGTCCTGTTAAAATAAAGGGCGCTAATATGTAGGCGATTGCATCGCTCAAAAACCATGGCCTTTCTATTGTTGGAGAGCACACATTTAACCTGGACCTCGGTACTGTCCTTAAAGTATTCGATGATGTTTTCTACATTGGAACCAGATCCGGAAGCAAAAAGTACAATTGTTTTCATTAGGTGTTAAGGGCTAGAAATCGGAAAAAATTTTGGGTAAAAGTACTACTCTTGTACTTAAATTTATTAAATTAGGTTACATTTTAAGGACAAATGGTGGTATTAATCTAAAGTTTTTTATTTTTGCCAATCAATTTAAATTTTTAAAACCGATATTATTATGTCAGACATTGCATCAAGAGTAAAAGCTATCATCGTAGATAAGTTAGGTGTTGACGAGAACGAAGTGGTAACCGAAGCTAGCTTTACCAACGACTTAGGCGCGGATTCATTGGATACTGTTGAGTTGATAATGGAATTCGAAAAGGAATTTGATATCCAGATTCCGGATGATCAAGCAGAGAATATTGCTACAGTTGGTCAAGCTATAAGTTATATAGAAGAAGCCAAGTAATTTTATGAATTCTTGAACAAGTTTCAAAATTATCCATGTGGTAAGGACGCTGCATGGATAATTTTTTTTAATTTACGCATTACTTATTAGGATAAACAAAAATCTGTTTCAATGCAATTAAAGCGAGTTGTGGTTACTGGTCTTGGAGCTTTAACGCCCATAGGCAATAATATAGAGGAATACTGGGAGGGTCTTAAGAACGGAAAAAGCGGCTCTGCACCTATTACCTACTACGATACTGAGAAGTTTAAGGTGAAATTTGCGTGCGAGCTAAAAGGGTATAAAACCGAAGATTATTTTGATAGGAAAGAAGGACGTAAACTGGATAGGTTTGCGCAATATGCCCTTATAGCTTCGGATGAGGCCATAAAGGATTCTGGTTTGGATTTGGATAAGATAGACAAGTTTAGGACTGGAGTAATCTGGGGAGCAGGAATTGGCGGCTTGGAAACTTTTCAAAACGAAGTCATGGATTTTGCGAAGGGAGATGGGACCCCACGGTTCAACCCATTCTTCATTCCTAAGATGATTGCAGATATTGCTCCAGGGAATATTTCCATTAAGCATGGATTTATGGGGCCCAATTATACAACCGTCTCAGCATGTGCCTCTGCGGCCAATGCTATTATAGACGCGTTAAATACGATTCGTTTGGGGACTTGTGATGTCGTGGTAACCGGTGGTAGTGAAGCTGCTGTGACCATTGCAGGTATGGGTGGTTTTGGAGCCATGCATGCACTTTCTACAAGAAACGATGAACCCGAAACAGCTTCTAGGCCATTTGATGCCACTAGGGACGGATTTGTTCTTGGTGAAGGAGCCGGAGCTTTAATACTAGAAGAATACGAGCATGCCAAAGCAAGGGGTGCCAAAATATACGCCGAAGTAGTGGGTGGAGGATTGTCTAGTGATGCTTATCACATGACTGCACCACATCCCGAAGGAACAGGTGTGATTCGGGTAATGGAAAACTGTCTAAGGGATGCCGGATTAAAACCGGAAGACGTGGATGCTATTAACACCCACGGTACGTCTACACCCCTTGGGGATGTGGCAGAACTAAAGGCCATTACCGAGGTATTTGGAGATCATGCCCCAAATATCAATATCAACTCTACAAAATCCATGACCGGACATTTGTTGGGTGCTGCAGGGGCTGTAGAAGCCATTGCTTCCATCTTGGCGATGGAACACAGTTTGGTGCCGCCTACTATCAACCACACTACGGTAGATGATAAGATAGATCCAAAACTTAATCTAACGCTTAACAAAGCGCAGGAAAGGGAAGTAAATGTTGCTTTGAGCAATACCTTTGGATTTGGTGGACACAATGCGTGTGTTATTTTCAAAAAAATTAGTTAAGTCATCAGGTTATGAACTTTCCTTCCAATTTATTTTATTCCCATTCCAAAAAGGATGGGAATTTTTTTTTGGGAATGAAGAATATTTTGGGTTTTAAGCCCAAAAACCTGGAAATTTATCAAAAAGCCTTCGTTCATCGGTCTGCCAATTGGCGAGATGATGATGGTAACCCCGTTAACTATGAGCGCTTGGAGTTTTTGGGAGATGCGATGCTAGGAACCATTATCTCCAAGCATTTGTATACCAAAGTGCCCCAGGGCGATGAGGGGTACCTTACCAAAATGAGGTCTAAGATTGTAAGTAGGGAGCACCTCAATGAATTGGGAAAAGACCTGCAGCTTATCGATTTTGTGGAAAGTAAAATCCCGAAATCGCGTTTTGGGGATAATATCCACGGTAATGTTTTTGAAGCGCTGGTGGGCGCTATTTACTTGGATAGGGGATATAAATATTGTGAAAAATTTATTGCCGAACGGGTGATTGCGCCCTACGTAGATATTGAGCAGTTAGAGGGGAAGGTGATCAGTTATAAAAGTCTGGTGATCGAGTGGTGCCAAAAGCAAAAAAAATCCTTTAACTTTGAAATATATGAGGATACGGGCAACGATACCGTTAAACATTTCGCTGTAAAGTTGAAGATAGATAGTAAGGTGGTGGCAAAGGCAAGGGCTACCTCTAAGAAGAAAGCAGAAGAGCGAGCTGCCAAAAGAGCTTACTTTGCCTTACAAGACAAAATGAAAAATTCTTAGGTGAAAATATGGTGAACTCCAACGTTTTAGTTGCTTCTGGATGTTTTTATAGGTTCTATAGACTAGGCTTGTTTCTTTATTAACCCTATATTTACGACTTTTCACGGAAAGTATGGCGGCGATATATAAAATTTCGGAAGATTTTTATGATGAAGATTTTACCTTAATCGCTTTACACTCTAGCAGAGAAGATTACTCGCTGGTGTATGCACTGAACGCTTGTCTGAAATTAAAACTAAAACGAACAAAAAAGGATCTGGAGATAACCTCCAACGGGATGTTTCCGTTCTTTGATTGGAGGGATGAAATCAATGATCGTTATTATACCCTGGTTAGTAATAATAGCGTAGGAAAGGAAGAATTAAACGTTGGAAACCTTTTCCAGGACCAGCCCTCAATTACTGCCTATAGTCTAATTCCAGAGTACAAGGACGTAGATTATTTTTTAAAGGTAGCGCATGATGAACTGGACTTGGAGGAGAAAATTCTCAAGGCCGTGCTAACCATCCCAAAGGTGATTACTGCCTATAGCGTGGATGTAAACAAACTGAAATCAAGAAATAATTTAATATTTTATTAGAATGCCAGCATTAAAAAAGACAAAAATAGTAGCCACCCTAGGTCCAGCTACTAGTAAGAAGAGTGTTCTTAGGGACATGATAGGAGCAGGAGTGGATGTCTTTAGGATAAATTTTTCACATGCCGACTACGAAGATGTTAAGGAGCGCATTACTATGATACGCGAATTAAATGAGGAGTTGGGGACCAATACGTCCATTCTTGCAGACTTGCAAGGTCCTAAATTACGGGTGGGGGTAATGGCCAAAGAGGTGATTGTTTCCCCAGGAGACGAGATTACCTTTGTTACGGGAGAACCTTTTGAAGGGGACTCGGAGAAAGTATATATGAACTATGTCCAATTTCCAAGGGATGTGAAGGCGGGAGAACGTATTCTGTTGGATGACGGGAAATTAATGTTCGAAGTAGTTTCAACCAATAAGAAAGATGCGGTTAAGGCCAAAGTGATTCAAGGGGGCCCCCTTAAATCCAAAAAAGGCGTAAACCTGCCCAATACCAATATATCCTTGCCTGCACTTACAGAGAAGGATGTGGAGGATGCCATCTTTGCGATCTCTCAGAAGGTAGATTGGATTGCCCTTTCCTTTGTAAGGTTTAGTCAGGATTTGATAGACCTACAAAACATTATTAAGGAGCATTCCGAGCATAAGATCCCAATCATTGCAAAAATTGAAAAACCAGAAGCGGTAGAGAACATCGATAAGATTGTTGCTTATTGTGATGGTCTAATGGTGGCCCGAGGTGATTTGGGAGTGGAAGTTCCCGCCCAAGAAGTGCCCCTTATCCAAAAGCAGTTGGTACTGCGTGCCAAAGAGGCAAGGATCCCTGTGATCATTGCTACTCAAATGATGGAGACCATGATTACCAGCCTTACCCCAACGAGGGCAGAGGTTAATGATGTGGCCAATTCCGTAATGGACGGGGCCGATGCGGTAATGCTTTCCGGAGAGACCTCTGTAGGGAATTACCCAGTACAGGTGATAGAAAAGATGGCAAGTATCCTAGTGAGTGTGGAAAACTCGGACCTTATTAAAGTTCCCCACCAGCACCCACACATCAGGACCAATAGATATATTACCAAAACCATTTGTTTTCATGCTGCCAATATGGCCAATGAGACCAAAGCCAAGGCAATTTCTACGCTTACCAATAGCGGATATACCGCATTTCAAATTTCTGCTTGGAGACCTAAGGCACATATTCTGGTTTTTACCTCCAACAAAAGGATTCTTACCCAGCTTAACCTGCTATGGGGCGTAAGGGCATTCTATTACGATAAGTTTGTATCTACAGACGAGACCATTGAGGATGTTAACAGAATGGCCTGCGACAAAGGATTTTTGGAAGTTGGCGATATGCTTATCAGCTTGGCTGCCATGCCTATAAAGGCAAAAGGAATGGTAAATACGCTAAGAGTATCGGAAATAGGAAGTGAAAGCTTTTCTAAATAAATAGCATATTAGTTTTATAGCAAACACCTGCTGGGTCTTAAGATCTAGCAGGTTTTTTTATGCCTAGCTATAGGTCAAACTTCAACTGTACGGATAGTGATTTCTGGGCTTCAGGGGTGGTTTTCTCCGTGTTTAGGTTAGAGAGTGAAATACCGAGTAAGCGCACGGAGTTCTCCAATTTTTCTTGATATAGCAATTCCTTCGCCAGTTCCAAGATTAAATTTTGGTCTGCAATGAAATAGGGAATGGTTTTGCTCCGTGTCTGAAGGGTAAAATCGCTATATTTTATTTTTAGGGTGATGGTCTTTCCTGCAATATTAGCCTTTTTGAGGCGGCGTTCCAATTCGCTGGCAATATGCTTTAAACGCTCCAGCATAAAGACCTCACTGCTCAAATTTTCGCGAAATGTTCTTTCGGCACCTACCGATTTTGGAATCCGGTTGGGCTTTACCGGACTTAAATGAATTCCCCTTACCACTTGGTAGTAATACTGACCGCCTTTTCCAAAATGTTCCGTAAGGAATTCCAAGGATTTTTGTTTTAGGTCCAAGCCGGTAAATATTCCCAATTGATACATCTTGTCTGCGGTTACCTTCCCTACCCCGTGGAATTTTCGAATTTCCAGTTTTTCCAAAAATGGTAGTACCTCTTCGGGGTTTACCGTTTTCTGTCCGTTGGGCTTGTTGTAATCACTGGCTATTTTGGCAATAAACTTATTTATGGAAATTCCTGCCGATGCGGTTAACCCTACCTCCTCCAAAATCCGTGTTCGTATTTCTGTCGCAATTAGGGAGGCAGATGGATTTCCTTTTTTATTGTTGGTAACGTCTAAATAAGCCTCATCCAAGGAGAGGGGTTCTACTAAATCCGTATATTCCAGAAAAATACGCCGTATATGGAGTGATATTTCCTTGTACCTATCAAACCTGGGAGGCACAAAAATAAGATCGGGGCAGTTTTTTTTGGCGAGATACCCGCTCATGGCGCTGCGCACCCCAAATTTTCTTGCCTCATAACTAGCCGCGGCTACCACCCCTCTTTTTTCGGCCCCGCCAACGGCAAGGGGTTTCCCTTTTAAGGTAGGATCATCCATTTGTTCTACGGAAGCGTAAAACGCATCCATATCCACATGGATTATTTTTCGTAGCGGAAAATCCATTTTCATGCTGTAAATTTATAACAACTATAGGGGAGTGGACCTATTTATTGGTTAAACTCGCACTGGATAAAAATAATAAGTCTATGGATGCAGAATCAAAATCTGCCATTATATTGGGAGCCACCGGGTTAACAGGTGGTGTTTTGCTGAAGATGCTCTTGAAAGATGATCGCTATGCTAAAATAAAACTCTTTTCTAGATCTTCAGTAGGATTTACCCACCCCAAATTGGAGGAGCATCTTGGGGATTTGAGGAAATTGGAAGAATTTAAATCACTTTTTACTGCAGATGAGGTGTATTGCTGTATAGGAACCACCAAGGCCAAAACGCCGGACGCATCCATGTATAGGGAAATAGATCTTGGGATTCCGGAAGCAACGGCAAAACTTTGTAGTGCAAACAACATCCATACCCTATTGGTTATTTCGGCTTTGGGAGCCAATACCAACAGTAGGGTTGGTTATAACCGTCTAAAAGGTGAAATGGAAGAGGCTGTAATGGATTATCATATTCCCAAAACACATTTTTTACGTCCTTCCCTAATATCGGGCAAACGAGCAGAAAAAAGACCAGGGGAATGGTGGGCCAATCAGCTTATGAAGGTGTTGAATCTGGTGTTGGTAGGGCCTTTGGAAAAGTATAAGTCCATAAGACCGGAAGCCATTGCTGCGGCGATGCTCTGGTTGGCCAATAATAAATGCGAACAGCTGTATTTGGAATCGGATCAGCTTAGAAAGATAGCCAAGGACGAATTGGGGTAGAAGTGGGTGGATTAAAATAAAACAAATCAACAAAGTGATAGAGATAGAACGTAAGTTTTTAGTGAATTCGGAGGCGTTTAAAGAAGATTCGGTGAATGCCAACAGGATTGTACAAGGTTTTCTCAATACCGATCCCCTGCGTACGGTAAGGGTGCGCATAAAGGGCGATACTGGGTTTTTAACCGTTAAGGGAAAGGGGAATGACCAGGGTACTACGCGTTTTGAATGGGAGACCGTACTCCCTCTAAAAGAGGCGGAAGCCTTGTTGAAACTGGCCGAGCCAGGAGTTATAGAGAAGATTAGGTATGAGGTTCCTAGGGGGAAACACCTATTTGAAATAGATGAATTCTTTGGCGATAATAGCGGACTTATTGTTGCCGAAGTTGAATTGGAGCGGGAAGACGAGCCGTTTGAAATCCCGGATTGGTTGGGGAAAGAGGTCACCGGAAACCCCAAGTATTACAATTCGCAATTGAGTAAGCAACCTTTTAAAACATGGGAAAAATGAAGTATTTAGGCTATTTGTTTCTTTTTGTATTGGTAATTGGCTGTAAGGAAACACCCGAAAAAGCGGTGGATGCCAAAGCGGAATTCCCCGCGGAAAAGGTATCTGTGTTAGAGACAAAACGGGAGTTGGAAGCAAGGGGATTTAAGATCTTCGACTATGTAGACCAGAAAACCAAGGATACTATCTTGATGCAGCAATATTTTATGGCTTTTTTAAAAAGAGGCACAAATACCTCCCAATCCAAGGAGGAGCTAGATAGTCTACAGGCACTCCACCTGGCCCATTTGGGAAACATGTACGAATTGGGCTATGCAGATATCTCCGGCCCCTTCGGCGACGATGGGGAGATCCGTGGGATCACCATTTACAATGTACCTACCCTAAAGATGGCCGATAGCTTGGCTAATTTGGATCCCATGGTAGCAGCGGGTAGGCTCGCTATTGAAATACACCCATGGTGGGCTGCTAAGGGCTTTTCGCTACGTTAGCGTCTTTCCCTATCCTTCTGGCCAGCGAGGGCCTTAAACCGCCATTAGAATGGCTACGTAGTGACAAACTGCGGCTGTCAGTACAAAAAAGTGCCAGATGGCATGATTAAAGGGATATTTTCTCCACAGATAAAAAATAACCCCAATAAGATAAAGGGCGCCCCCGATGAGAATCATCGTCATTATTCCGGAAGGAATGGTCTCAAAAAAAGTGCGGCCCCCTACGATCATAATGCAGCCCATGGCAATGTAGATAAGGGTGGAAACAAGGTTCCATTTCCCGGTGAAAAAGATCTTGAAAATAATCCCTACAGCCGTTAGCCCCCACAACACGGATAAAAGGGTGATGCCAAAGGGGGTATTTAAATAAATCAATAGAAATGGGGTATAGGTGCCAGAGATGAGGAAATAAATACTGATGTGATCCAGAATTTGAAAGATTCGTTTGGCCTGCGGGTGTTGAAACCCGTGATAAAGTGTAGAGAAAGTAAAAAGCTGCAGGAAACAGAATCCATAAATGGCCGCTCCAATAACTCCTGGAGTGTTATTGCTGGATATGGCAAAGGCTATTAAAACGGGAATGCTTACAATCCCGAATATAATTCCAAATCCATGGATGATGCTGTTGACGAGCTCTTGCTGAATTTGGGCGTTGGAGTTGGTGGTTGGCATAATCTTCAATTAAAGCTATGGTATCTAAAGTATTCCCTTTGTTCAAATTTACAAAATTGGTTTCTCGATAAATACAAAGGATGCCCCTTGTCCCATATAACCGTCCCAACTTGTTCCCGGCTCAGGGGCGCACCGTACCTATACGTTGGCCCCCCGGAAAAAGCGCCAGCCTATCGCCAGCCTCCACCAAGGGCCTCATACAGGGTCACAATGGCGTTTAGCCTACCAAATTGGGAGTCTATTAATCTCAGTTCGGAATTAAGCGCATTTTGTCTGGCGGTCAATACTTCCAAGTAATTGGCAAATCCGTTGTTCAATAGTTCTTCAGAATAGGTCTCTGCTAGTGTATAAGAGGCAAGTTCCTTTTTTCGGGCTTCAATTTTCTGGCTTTCGGCCTCATAGGTGTACAAAGCGTCCGAAACTTCTTTTCCCGCAATTAAGAGCGTTTTTTTAAAGTTTAGCAGGGCTTGTTCCTGTTGGGCCTGTGATACCTCGTACTGTGTTCTTATTCTTCTTCCGTTCAATAGCGGCTGTGCTAGGGATCCCGCTAAATTGGAGAATAGGGAGCTGGCACTGAATAAATTATCCAATTCAAGGCTTTGAAATCCTCCCGAAGCAGTGAGTCGCAAGGAAGGGAAAAATTGGCTCCTTGCCACATTGGTTAGTTCAAAAGCATTGATCAAGCTGTACTCGGCCGCCATAACATCGGGTCTGTTAACCAATAGGTCTGCTGGGACGCCCGTGGTTAATGCCGTATTTATTTGCTGGTCTTCCAGGGTGCTTCTTACGACCGTTTGCCCCGCTTCGCCTAGGAGGATGGAGAAGGTATTCTCTAATAGTTTTATATCCTTTTCTAGGTCTATCAACAAAATCTCGGTAGTGTACAATTGCGCCTCCGTCTGTTTTACCGCCACTTCCGTTACCTGTCCGGCATCCTTAAGGGCTTGTGTAGTAGTAAGGCTACTTTTTCTAGACGCTATGGTTTCTTTTAGGAGGTCTTTTTGCCTATCCAAGGCCAAGAGTCTAAAGTAAGTGCTGCCAATGGCGGCTATCAGGTGTGTTTTTACTGCCTGGTGGGCTGCCACAGTTTGTAGGTAGGAGGCCTGGGCAGCTCTGTCCATACTTCTGATTTTACCCCAGATATCGGCTTCCCAAGAAAGAGAAGCAGCAAGCTGATACTGTTCCGAGGCAGATCCGCCATTCAATCCCATCGGCCCGTTTTCTGAAAAAGTAGATCGGCCATAGCTAGCGGAGGCATCCAGGGTAGGATAATAACCCGATTTTCCTTGTTTTAAATAAGCCTGTGCCGCCTGTATGTTCTGAAGTGCAACCCTAATATCCAGGTTGTTTTCTAACCCTTGGTGGATATAATCCGTTAAAATGGGATCGGTGAACAATTCGGTCCATGATACCGTGGCCATGCTGAGGCTATCGGTCATCACATAATCGGTACGGTACAATGCCTCGTTTTCCAAAGAAGGTCTAACATAATCCTTGGCAGAGAAACAAGATTGCATCAATATCGGAATTATGGTCAATAAGATCAGTCGGTACAAAGTGTTGTTTTGCATAATATCTTCTACTAATTTTCTTCAATGGTTTCTTCTGTGGGAACTCCAGTAACTTTTTCTTGAAGCCACTGGAAAAGGATAAATAAGACGGGTATAATAAAAACCCCGACTACTGTTCCTACTAACATACCGCCAACGGCACCTGTACCAATGGCATTGTTACCTGCGGCCCCTACACCCCTTGCTACTACCAATGGCATAAGCCCAAGGATAAATGCAAAGGAGGTCATTAAAATAGGTCTTAATCGAGCTCTAGCTCCCTCTAAGGCCGCCTCGGTAATAGAGAGGCCCTGCCTTCTTCGTTGAATAGCAAATTCCACAATAAGAATGGCGTTTTTTGCCAATAGTCCTATCAGCATAATCAAGGCAATCTGGAAATAAATATTGTTTTCCAAACCAAGGAATTTGGTCGATAAATAGGCGCCCGCTACCCCAACGGGGAGTGAGAATAAAACCGCAAATGGCAGTAGATAACTTTCGTATTGGGCAGATAAAAAGAAATACACGAATACAATACTGAGCAAAAAGATGACTCCAGACTGGCCGGCCGAAGCTATTTCTTCCCGTGTAATTCCGGAAAACGCAATCTCGTAGTTTTGAGGTAGATTTTGTTCTGCCACCTCTGTCACGGCCTTAATTGCATCCCCCGAACTATATCCTGCTGCTGCTGATCCATTTATAGTTACAGAATTAAATAGGTTAAATCTACTCACCGTCTGTGGACCATAGACCCTGCTCAGGGTTACAAATTGGGAGACCGGGGCCATTTCGCCATTGTTATTCCTAACAAACATGCTATTTAGGCTGTTTTCGTCTCTGCGGTCATCGGGTTTTGCTTGTACCATCACCCTAAACTGTTTTCCAAACCTACTAAAGTCGGCCGTGTACAAGCCACCTATATACCCTTGTAAGGTCCGCAGTATACTGCTTATCTCTACCCCAGCTTCTTTGGCTTTCGGAATGTTGATATCCATCTGCAGCTGAGGAAAATCCGTACTAAAGGAATTAGAGGCATAGCCAATTTCCGAACGTTGGGTAAGGGCTACGGCAAAATTGTTTGCTATAGTGTCCATGGACCTAAGGCTTCCTGCGGAGCGGTCCAAAATCTGTACCTCAAATCCGTCCGAAGCTCCAAAACCCGGGATGCTAGGAGGGGTGAAAAATATAATATTAGCATCTGTGATATGCCCTGTCTTGGCAAATAACTGTTGGATAATGGTTTCTATGGAGGTTTCATCAGTGGTTCGCTTATCAAAATCTTCTAGAAGGATAAAACCCATACCATAGGAGCTACCCGCTCCGGAGAAAAAGTTTCTTCCTCCTTGTATGGAAGCGGTTCTTACCCCTTCTATGCTTTCAATAGACTTATAGATTTCCTCGGTAATACTAAAGGTTCGGTCTAAGGAAGCGCCTTTAGGAAGCTCCATATTCATAAAGATCACACCCCTGTCCTCAGAGGGTACAAAACCTGTAGGGGTAGTGTTGTTCGCCCACCATATGCCCGCTACAGATACAAGTAATATCACTACTGTAACCCAGCTGTTCTTTACTAAAAACCTTAGGGATTTAACGTATTTGTGCGTGGTGGCTTCAAAACCAGCGTTAAAGGCCGTATAAAATCTATTGATGACGGTCTTTTTCTTTTCCCCTTCCTTTTTGGTGGGTTTAAGGAAGATGGCACATAGTGCCGGACTCAGGGTTAAGGCGTTCACCGCAGAAATAAGAATGGCGATTAAAAGGGTAACCCCAAATTGTTCATAGAAAACCCCAGACGGTCCTTGGATAAAGGTAATGGGGATAAAAACCGCTGCCATTACCAAGGTAATAGAAACAATGGCCCCGCTAATTTCGTTCATGGCGCTTAAGGAGGCCTTCTTTGCCGAGGTGTATCCATCCTCCAGTTTTGCATGTACCGCTTCTACAACCACAATGGCATCATCCACAACAATCCCAATTGCCAAAAGAAGGGCAAATAGGGTAAGGAGGTTCAGGGAATAGCCTAAAAGGTTTAGGAAGAAAAACGTTCCTATAATGGATACCGGCACCGCAATAGCGGGAATTAAGGTCGATTTAAAATCTTGAAGGAAGAGGAATACCACAAGGAAAACCAATAAAAACGCCTCAATTAAGGTTATCTGCACCTTAGTCATGGACGCTGTGAGGAATTTATTGGTATCGAAATTTACAATATAGTCCACCCCAGGAGGGAACCCCTCTTTTAGCTCATCCATTTTCTCATAGATCTGCTCTATGATCTGTTGTGCATTGGAGCCTGGAGTTTGAAAAACCCCAAAGCCGACTCCGGGATAGCCCCTTGCGCGACCAATAGAGGTGTAGGAAAACGCATCTAATTCTACTTCGGCAACGTCACTTAGCTTTAGAAACTGACCATTTCCCAGCGATTTAATAATAATGTTCTGATACTCTTCGGCAGTCTTATAGCGCCCCTTGTACTTTATAACATACTCAAAGGATTCCCCAGAGTTTTGACCAAGGGATCCGGCAGCAGCTTCCAAACTTTGCTCTCCAATGGCTTGGGTAACATCCGTTACGGTTAAATTATAAGAGGTTAGCTTTACGGGGTCTAACCATACGCGCATGGCATAGTCCTTTCCTCCAAAAACATTTACATCCCCAACCCCTTTAATACGTTGTAACTCTGGCTTAACGTTAATATTGAGGTAGTTCTGTACAAAGGTGTCGTCATAATCTGGATTGGTAGAGTATAGGGAGGCGTACATAAGCGCCGAGCTTTGTCGCTTTTGGGTAATCACTCCAGATCGGATTACTTCTGCAGGCAACAATGCATTGGCACGTGCAACCCGGTTTTGTACGTTCACCGCAGCAATATCGGGATCTACCCCTTGCTCAAAATACACGGTAATACTAGCACTACCGGTGTTACTGGCAGTAGAGGTAATATAGGTCATGTCCTCTACCCCGTTAATTTGCTCCTCAATGGGGACTATTACACTTTCCAGAATGGTTTCGGCATTGGCCCCTGGGTAACTAGCGGATACCTGTACGGTAGGTGGGGCAATATCCGGGTATTGGGTTACCGGTAAGGTAAGGAACCCCAATCCGCCTAGTAATAACAGAATAATGGATATAACGGTGGAAAGTACGGGCCTTTCTATGAATGTCTTTAGCATACTGATTTATTTAAAAACAGGATTGTAAGAGTTTATAATGCTATCCAAACTGGTAGGTTGTGGAATAATCGGCAGTCCTGGTCTTACTTTGCCAAGTCCGTTCGCCAGTATCTGTACGCCTTCTTCCAATCCCTCAATAACCGATAAGCCATTAACGGCAGCCTTAACGGTCACCGATTTAGAGACCAGGGTATCGCCTTGAACCAGGTATACAAACTTTTTGCCCTGCTGTTCGTAGGTGGAAAGGGTGGGGATCACCAATACATCGTCCATTTTATTGGGTAGAATAATGCTACCGCTGTTACCGTTTCTTAAAAGACCTTGGGGGTTGGGAAAGGTGGCTCTAAAAGTAACCGTCCCGGTTTTAACATTGATCTCTCCGCTTATTGTTTCTACTTTTCCGGGATGTTCGTACAAAGAACCATCGGCGAGGATTAATTGCACTGGCGGTATGTTTTGTACTTTTTCTTCCATGGAATTGCCTTCCAATTCCCGTAGGAAGCCTAATAGATCCTTTTCATTCATCGAGAAAAAGGCATATACGTTCTCTATACTGGATATAGTGGTCAAGGGCACGGCATCTTGGGCACTTACCAAGTTTCCTTTCCTAAAGGGTATGGAGCCTACTACGCCGTTAACCGGACTTTTTATCTGTGCGTAATCTATGGAGGCGGCTATGCTCTGATAATTGCTCTTGGCCTGCTCCAGATTGGCTATGGCCGTTTCTAGCTGTACTTTGCTTATTATATTCTTTTCTACCAAAGGACGTAATTTATCTACTTCCACTTGGGCAGAATGTACCCTGGCTTGTGCCGCGGCGGCATTCTGGGTAAGGGTTTGGGTTTCCAAGGTAAACAGTAATTGCCCTTTTTTTACCCGCTCACCCTCATCTACCAATACATCTTGGATATAGCCAGCTACCTTTGCGCGTACCTTACTATTAATGGTACCCTCTATACTGGTGGGGTATTTGGTAAAATTATCCACGGATCTTTTCGCTACCTTAATTGTAGGGTAGGGAGCTGCTTCTTGCGAGCGAACCGAAGGTGCCTTTTCTGCACAGCCGCTGAACAAGGTGATGCTGAGGACTAGGGTTGCAATTAGTGATCTTTTCATTTGGAATTGGTGTTAGGGGTGTTTTCTAATTTTTCTTTGAGTTGCTTCAGATGGTCAATAAAATAGTCTGCAAGCTTGGTATAGGTTTGTATGTATTGTAAGCCGGGCATTTGATCTAAGGAGGGGACGCCATCCTTAAACATGTTCTTTTTAAAACGATAGACTTTTAAGTGCATTTCCTTTTCCATCTCCCACTGGGCTATTTTTTTATCCAATTGCTCCGTTAAATCGTTGGGAGCTATTTTAAAATAGCGTTTACGTTCCCCAGGCTTGGTAAAATAAACAATACGCCCAGCAGCCTGTAGTAGTTGTAAATTGGTGGAAATGGAACTTTTGCTGGCTTTTAGGCCCTCAACAAAGCTATCAAAGGAAATGCCTTCTTCATCGGTAAGGATTAACATGGCAAAAATCCGTGCAGCAAGGGGAGACAATATTTTGTTGTTTTCAAAATATACCCCTAGCTCTTCAATCAGCTTATTTTTTTCCAGATCGTTTGTCAACGCTACCAAGTTTCTGCTAAACATACAAACTTAGTATTGGTTCTGAAGAAAGCGAACCGAGAACGCGTTAATTTTAAGTTAAAAATGAATGCCTTAAGGTGGGGGATCAGTGGATTATTTGGCAATTACCCCCTCTATCTCCATTACGGGGAGGGTGCTATAGTTGGCTTCCTTAATGGTGTCCTGTGCCAAGACAAACCTTTTTTCATAGAGCTTGTTATCTGCAAAATAGGTGACAAAAAACTCGTTGTTGAAAGAAAGTACCCCCTCTTGCAGCAACTCTATTTTTCTGTAGGACTTTGCAGGGATATCCCCCAGGCCGTGTCTCATGGTAGAGGTTTTTTGGTCTCCTTTATAGCCTGTAGAAACGGCAATTACCCCTTCTATGGAGCTTTCCCGATCGTTTATGATATAGGCATTCCATGTTTTTTCTAGGAATTCGTCGTTCCATTCATGGACAACGCCTATGTAGACATTCTTTGAAACAGGTATTTCTATGTCCTTCTTCACTATACAGTGTATTTAAAGATGATTGTATTCTGGATGTGTAAATTGACGGTTATGTCATTAAAGGGCGCTTTTAAATTGCTCCAAGAAACGCATATCATTTTCACTCAGTAATCTAATATCGGAAATTTGGTGTAATAACAGTGCAATACGGTCTATTCCCATCCCGAAGGCAAATCCTGAATACTCATTGGGATCTATCCCGCAATTGGTAAGGACATTAGGGTCTACCATACCACATCCCATAATTTCTAACCAGCCGGTACCCTTGGTCATTTTATAATCTGCTTCCGACTCTAATCCCCAATAAACATCCACCTCTGCACTCGGTTCCGTAAAAGGAAAGTAAGATGGGCGTAAGCGTATTTCAGATTTTCCAAAGAGTTCCGTAGTGAAAAACTGTAGGGTCTGCTTTAAATCTGCAAAAGAGACGTCCTTGTCTATATAAAGTCCCTCTACTTGGTGGAAGAAACAGTGGGAGCGGGCAGAAATGGCCTCATTCCTATATACTCTTCCTGGGGAAATGGTCCTGATAGGGGGTTTGTTGTTCTCCATATATCTTACCTGTACGGAGGAGGTATGCGTACGCAACAGAATATCTGGATCGGTCTGGATAAAAAAGGTATCCTGCATATCCCTTGCCGGATGGTATTCCGGAAGGTTTAAGGCGGTAAAGTTATGCCAGTCGTCTTCTATTTCTGGACCTTCGGATACATTGAAGCCGATTCTAGAAAATATGTCGATTATCTGATTCTTAACAATGGAGATAGGATGTCTAGATCCCAATTTTATAGGTTCTCCAGGGCGAGTAAGGTCGCCATAGATTCCGTGGGCCAGCTTTTCGTTCTCCAGTGCTTGTTTTAAGGTGTTTACCTTTTCGGTAACTACGGCTTTTAGTTGGTTAACCGTTTGTCCAAACTCTTTCTTCTGTTCGTTGGGAACGTTTTTAAAATCTGAGAAAAAATGATTAAACAATCCCTTTTTTCCCAAGTATTTTATTCTAAATGCCTCAATGGCGTCCTTGTCTGAGGAAGTAAATTTTTCTACTTCCAAAATATGTTCCTTTATCTGATCTATCATTACAATGGGTTAGCTTGGATTCTCATCAAGAATTGATCCGCAAATTTAAAACTTTTATGGCAAGCCACGAATAGATTTTATCTAAATCTATTTTGCCGAAGCCTTCTCCGGCTCCTAGGGGCTAATGTAATGATGTTTTTATGGGGGATGCTATATAAGGATGTTGCCGCTAAATAGTGTTGGCAGACACTATATAACGGCATTTTACTACCACAAGCCCGGAATACCGTAAAGACTATAGGTCTTTGTAATCCAAGCGATAGATTTCCATAATGTTGTTGAGGATTCCCTTGAAATCTATTTTTAGGTCTATTAACTTCCCTGTCTTTATGTCGAAAACCCAACCGTGAACAATTAGGTTTCTTTCCCGATAGGCGCGTTGTACCGCGGCTGTTTTAATAAGGTTGATACATTGTTCCTGTACATTTAACTCTACCAGACGATTGTATTTTTGCTCTTCGTCTTCAATGGCATTCAGCTCATTCCTATGTTGTCTGTACACATCCCTGATGTTCCGTAACCATGGGTTTAAGATCCCGAGGTCTGCAGATTGCATGGCGGCTTTAACGCCTCCACAGGAATAATGCCCACAGACGACAATGTTTTTTACCTTCAGGTGGTCTACCGCGTAGTTTACAACGGACATAACGTTGAGGTCTATACTTATTACCATATTGGCAATATTGCGGTGTACGAAGACTTCCCCTGGGCCAAGGCCCATCAGTTCTTCGGTGGTGACCCTGCTGTCCGAACACCCAATATATAGAAGGTCTGGTTTCTGACCCTTGTCGAGATTCTTGAAAAACTCAGGGTCATTGGCCAGTTTATCTTGTATCCATTGCTCGTTGTTCTTGAAGACGTCGTTTAGGCTATCCATCTGAATTGTTTTTTAAAGTAAGGAAAGGTCCAGCTAGAATTGCTTCCAAAGGGACGCTGTGTTCCCAATTTCTATTAATCGGGGGCAAGATAATTATAAAATTAAAGGGAAATATATCGTGGCGTTGCTTTTTTTTAAGCCGAACGCTTAAAATAGTGCCCTAATCCGAAGCGGATAAAAAAGCGGTTTTCTTGCTGTAGGCGATGGCTACCAGAAATGGGACTGGTTTTCAGCAGGTATCCTATTTAGAATTCCTTTAGTTCCCGAATCTCATCGGATACCAGCCAGCCAGTTTTTCCATCTGCGATTTCAATCTTTTTCCATCCCTGCATTTCCTCAACCACCTGTACTTTGGTGCCGGCGTGTAGATTAAAGATAGCCTGACTCCTGTTGTTGGGTTCAGATTTTATTGGCGCTTGCTCCACAAAAATGATGGCAGGCCTATCTGCGTGGTAATTATTGTACTGTAGGTAGGCTAAGGTGGCAGAGCTGAGCGTTAAAACCAGAAAAGAAAGGCTGGTGATAAATGCGATGCGTTTTTGAGATGAAAATCTGAAGAAATAAAACGCGATGTAAAACCCAACAAATAAAAACATAAATGCCACTGCCGTATAGGCCCATTGGTCATAGGTTAGGTAGCTGGTCACCGTATCGTAAAATTTGGCGAGGGTTGTTTTGGGTAAGGGTTCTATGGCGTCCATGGTCATATTTCTGGCAAATGACAGATTGTTCAATATGTCCTGGTCCCCAGGTTTTAGTAACAACGCCTTCTCGTAATAATAGATGCTGGGGGCAATATCGTTTAGTTTATAGTAGGTATTGCCAAGATTAAAATATAGGGCTGCAGAGTGCTCACCGTTCTCCAAGATCTGAAGATAGTTATCTGCTGCCTTTTGGTACTCTCCCTCATTATAGAAAGAGGTGGCCTTTTCAAATAATTCTTGGTTCTGGGAATATCCCAGGGTTCCAAGCAGAAAGAAAAGAACTGTTAATACACGTATCATGACTTAAATTTGTTTGTCTAATTGTGAAATAACCTCGCTGGCTTTGTCGTAGTCTTGTTGCATTTGCACTTCGGTAGATGGGCTGTACCTAGCCATTTCACAGCTTTTCAACAGTCCGATAAATCCGTCCTTAGTAAGCTCGTCTACCTTCTTCTCTTCTAATAAGGTGGCAATTTTCTCCTTACTGAACTCCGAGGTTTCTATCTTTAATTTCGCCTTTAAATAATTATGTAGCGCTTTTTCTAAGGCAACATAGAACGACTCCTTGGAGCCTTGGGCTTTTTTGGCGGCAGAAAGATACTTTCTGGCAAGTCTGTTTGCTCTTTTAATTTTATTGCCTTCCACGTCACTAGCGATGGCCTCCCGTCTTTTTCCAAAAATGATGGCCAACGGTATAAGGGATAAGGGGAGCAGCCACCACATAAAAAAGGCGGTAGATCCAAAGAAGGAGCGGGTGCTTATAGCGGTTAGATTGGGGGTTAATTTGTTAAAGACAAATTGATCAGATGCTGCTACCACAAGCTGTCTGCTTCCAATACTAGGTGCCTCTGCAGTGATGGCTCCGCTAGTGGGGCCCTCCAGCACATTAATCATGGCCTCTTCTGAATTTAAGGTGTAGTATCTTTCGGTCTTGGGGTTAAAATAACTGAAGGAGATACTCGGAATGGGGTATTTACCCCTATAGGTAGGTACCACCGTATAGCTGTTTACTACCTCTCCTTCCATGCCAGATAATCTAGTGCGTATATTCTCAGTGTATTCCGGATCGTATACCTCCAGAGAGCTGGGGAGGTTTAATTGGGGAATTTCAAAGAGTTTTAAATTTCCCTTTCCTTTTATAGTGACTGTCGTTTGTAGGGATTCTGAGGCGTTTAAATGGGTTTTGCTCGGGGTCACAAAAAAATCGAACTCTCCTACAGCACCACTGAAACCTGCTGGTTTGCCTTCTGTTGGAAGCGGTTTTACCTGCAGGTTTCTTCTTCCAGCAGACACCGTTTTGTTGGCTTGTGCCATTACCCTTCCTCCAAAAAAATCGCGTTTATTGGTAGGTACCTGTAGACTAACGTCTAGGGAAAGAGGCTCTAACTCCAATTCCCCTTCTCGTTGGGGATAGAGTACTACTCTTTTTAGGATTACGGACCTATAGGGCTTTCCATCGTAGGTGGTGTTTTCTATGGTGTATTTAGTAACGGGGATATCCTGACTCCAAAAGTTATTGTACCTCGGATTGTCCAAAGCCCTAAAGTTGGTTACGTCTACATGTGGGCTGGCGTAAAGCTTGTAAACCACGGTAACAGCCTCATTGAGATAGGGGTTGGTTTTAGAGATTTCTGCAACTAAATGCAAGCTCTCATCCGCTACGTCGTCTATGGTTTTTTCTCCGGATGGCCGGTCTACAGCTGCGGTTACCTCTACCTCCTTAGGCAAGGATTTGTAAGTAGTGCCATCTATGTCTATGGTGGCCTGGGAGATAGTGAATTTTCCCCTGGCCGTTGGGGCCAAGGTATAGCTGTAGGTTTTGGAAAAACTTCTTACCCCGTTCACCCATGAAGAGCTAATAGATTGAGAAGGTCCCATGACAATTCTGAAGCCGTTAAAATCTGGCGGACTAAAATTATCGCCGTCCTTGTTCATAGTAAAATCTACCCGAAGCCTTTCGTTAATGCCCAGCTTATCCTTGCTGAGTTCCATTTTAAAAGTAACCGAATCATCATCGTTCTGGGCATTAAGCGTACTGGCCAGGAACAATATTGCTATAATCGATATGTATCTTTTTAGTTCCACTGTTCTACCAATCTTTTTCGTTCTTAATTTTAGGTCCTTTTATTTTTTGGGCATCTATCTTTTCCTGAACTTTCTTTTCTTCGTTCTGCATGGCCTCCAACAAGCTTCTTACCTGCTGTGGAGATAATTGGTTGGGTCTTGGTTGAGGTTGCTCCTGCTGATCTCCGTCTTTGGGCTGCTGATCCTCTTGTTCCTTTTCATTACCATCCCCATCTTTCTCATCTTTGTTTCCTTCATCGCCCTGCTCCCCATCTTCCTTGTTCTGATCCTGATTGTCTTGTTGATCGTTCTTATCCTCTTGGTCTTGCTCTCCCTCTTGCTTATCCTGATTCTGATCTTGTTGGTCCTTGTTGTCTTCCTGGTCCTGATCGTCCTGATCTGGATTGTTTTTCTGCTCTTCCTGTTGCTTTTTCAGCATTTCCTTGGCCAGCGCAAAATTATATCGGGTCTCCTCATCGGTAGGATCGTTGCGCAACGCCTCCTTGTAGGCTTCTACCGCTTTCTGGTATTCCTTGTTCTTCATAAACACGTTCCCCATATTGTGGAATGCCCTATGCTTATCTGCCTTGCTGGAGGCATTTTCGGCGGCTTGCTTAAACCTGCCAAAGGCTTCCGTGAAGGTTTCGTTCTGGTAATAGGCATTACCCAGGTTGTACGGGGCTACACTGTTGTTAGCATTTTCGGAAATAGCTTTTCTGTAATTTGCCTCCGCGTTTACAAAATCCTCCTCCTCCAAATGCTGATTGCCCAACCAGGTATAGTTGGTTGCTTTGTTGATGGATTTTAGGGTTTCCTTATCCACCTCCTGTGCATGGCCAAGAAACCCGAACAATATAATAAGAGCTACTATCCTTTTCATATTCCTTGGTTTATACTTCCTTCTCATTAAATAGGTTCAACTTTTTTAGCCACTTGGTTTTTCTATCCAATACAAAGATGTCTAAAAATAGAAATAAAAGTCCTGCTCCCAAAAACCATTGAAATTGATCTTGGTATTCGGCAAACTGCTTGGCTTCAAATTCTGTCTTATCTATGCGGTCTAATTGATCTTTTATGAAGGTAACAGCTTCCTTGGTGTTTTCTCCGTTGATATATGATCCGTTGCCTTGCTCGGCAATATCCTGCAATGTCTGTTCATTCATTTTGGTAATGACCACTTCTCCTTCTCGGTCTCTTAAAAAGCGTTCTACAACCCCGTTTTTCTTAATGGGGATTGGGCTTCCTTTGGTGCTTCCTACGCCAATTGTAAAAATCCGAATATTCTCTTTCTCTGCATCGGCTACACTGTTAGAAATATTCCCTTCGGAATGATCCTCCCCATCTGAAATAATAAATAGCACCCTATTGGTCTCTTCCCCATCATCGTAATAGGTAGTGGCCAAATTAACGGCTTGGTCAATGGCGGTCCCTTGGGAAGAAAGCATGTTGGTGTTCATGTTTTGTAGGAACATTTTTGCTGCCCCATAATCCGTGGTAAGGGGTAATTGCGGATATGCCTGTCCTGCATAGGCTATAATCCCGATACGATCACCTGCCAATTGATTGATGATTTCGGACACCAAGCGTTTTGCCTTGTCCAATCTATTGGGAGCAATGTCCTCGGCTAGCATACTTTTAGAAACATCTACTGCAAAGACTATATCTAGGCCCTCCCTTTTTACGGTTTCCAATTTGGTGCCTATTTTGGGGTTCACCAGTGCTAGCGTTAAAAAAGCAATTCCAAGTAGGAGGAGAATCAGTTTTAATGTGGCCTTAAAATTGGATTTGTCCGGCGTTAATCGTCTTAGAAGGGAAAGGTCTGCAAATTTTCTTTGCGTCCTTCTTTTCCAAATTTGCAACAATACAAATAGTACGATCATCACCGGGATGATGAACAACAGGTATAAATATGTTTTTTCGTCTAATTGAATCATTTTTCTTTCTTCATTTCTAAGGATTAAGGTAGAGGGGGTTGCTTAGGCCAATGGCTAAATAAAACTCCTGAACAAGGTAATCCTTGTCAGCCACTCCAATAAAAGCAACGCTCCTGCCAAATATACCCAAGGTCTAAATTTCTCCTCGTATTTATAGTAGGTAAACTCCTCTATATCCGTTTTTTCCAACTTGTTTATTTCATCGTAAATGGCCTCCAACTTCTTATTGTCCGTCGCCCTAAAGTATTTCCCCCCGGTAGTCTCGGCAATGGATTGTAAAAGGGCCTCGTCTATTTCCACGGCTTCCATGGCATATCTAAAAGTGCCATCGGCATTGTAGGCCACGGGGGATAGGGCATTGCCGTTGGTCCCTATGGCTATGGTATAGGTTTTTATTCCAAATTCTACTGCAAGGTCGGCCGCCGTTTGTGGTTCAATAAAACCAGTATTATTTACTCCGTCGGTAAGTAGTATAATTACCTTGCTTAAGGCCTTGCTGTCTTTAAGTCTGTTTACTGCGGTTGCTAGGCCTAGGCCAATAGCGGTACCGTCATCTACTTGCCCGTAGGTGATTTCCTTTAATGCCTTTTTTACAATGGCCTTGTCACTTGTGATAGGGGTCTTGGTATAGCTTTCCCCAGCATATACCACCAATCCAATTCGGTCATTGGGCCGTTTGTCAATAAATTCTGTCGCTACCTTTTTCAGGGCTACCAACCTGTTGGGTTTTAGATCTTGTGCCAACATACTGGACGATACGTCTATGGACATCACTATGTCTATTCCTTGGGTGGTCTTGGTCCTAGTAGAGATATCCTCGGTCTGTGGTCTGGCCATGGCCACGATAATCGCGGCTAGGGCCAATAAGCGCATTGCAAACAAGAGGGGCTTTAATTTTGGCAGCAGGCTCGATTTAGGGAAACCCTCTATGCTCGATATTTTAAGGGAGGCGGTTTGCTCCTTTCGTTTTAGAAAATACCATAGCACCGCCACTGGCAGCAAAAGTAAGAGCCAGAAAAACTGTGGGTTTGCAAAGTAGATATTCTCAAACATTTATAAGGTTGTTTTTACTTCAACTGAATTTAAAATCCTCTCTACAATTTGTTCGGCATAAGGGTCGTCTGCCTGCCAGCTAAGGATCAGGTTTTGTTGAAAACCCTTGCCGCCAAAAAATAGCACGGCATACTTTCCGTTTACCAATTGCTCCGAATCCGGAACCGCAAACTTTCCGCTTCCATAAAGTTTTACTCCTCTTACGCCCGTACGAGTGGTAAACTCCTCTTGTTTGGTAATAATGTTTCTAGCTCCCTGTGCTTCAAAATTCTGCAATATCTGTTCCGAAGATTTTTCATAATCAGGTTCTTCAGACTGAGCAAGAAGGATAGAAGTGGTGGCTACGGTAAACAAGGCCGAAGGGTTTCTATAGGCAAAGGCTTGCATTTCCTTGATGGTAGCCTGCGATTCTGCCGGTAACTTTACCGCCTGGCGCAATAGCACCTTAGGGGTTTCTACGCTCACTGGAGGGAAACCGTAATCGCTCTGTACCCAATCCCCTTCCAGTAATTCTTTGGTGGGATGGCCCAATACAGTATCTTTAACATAGTCGAATCCGTAATAGCCTACGGCGGCAACCCCAGTAAACACCAATAATAAAACGGCGGCCAGGGAGGTGTAAACCAGTTTTTTTCGTTGGCTCTTTTGCCTAATTTCTTCCTGGTATTCTTCCTGCTGCATTAGCTCTTCGGGAGTAGGCTCTGGAATGGCTTCCTTTGTTTTGATAACAATCAATTCTACCGATTTTCTATCGGCTTCGGCTACGGATGTGTCGGGTTTGGACTTGGCAAATTTTACCAGGTCCGAAGTTTGCAACACTTTTTTGAATTGTTGGATGGTTTCTTGCTCCAGTTTCAATTTCCCCGCATCCTTCATCATTTCCAGCTTGTCTATCAACTGGTCCGTGGTGCTTTCCATGGCGGCTACATGAACGTCTTCCTCCAAATAAGAGCGAACAATGTTCGTTAGTTCGGAGTAGTATGTTTTATAGTCGTCCTGAATCAGATATTTGGAGTTTTCCAATTGTTTTAAACCCAGGATAGCCCTATCAAAAGGAGGTAGTAATGCTACTTTCTCCTCTTCACTGAGGGGTTTTTTTCTAAAAACAAACCAGTAAAGAAGTCCGCCTAAAACAAGGAGAATGCCCAAAATCCAAAGAATTAAGCCCCACGGAATAGAGCGACTCTTTTCTACCGCGATCAGGGGTTTTATGTCGTACATCTTTTGTACCGTGGTGTCTACGGCCACGTTGGCTACATTTATTACGAGCGAATCCGTGAAAAAGTGCTTCCCATTAATTTCAATCATCTGTGCGGGTAGGGTGTAGGTGCCAGAATCAAATTGGGTAAGGGCATAAGTTTTTTGAAGGGTTAGTCGATCTGTTTTTCGTATAGTATCGGTCATTATTGCTTCCACGGTCTCTAAAGGCGAAAAGGTTTGGCCCTCTGGAAAAACCACATGGGATAAGGTGTCGGTTTCTACGGTTACCTTCCAATGTAGCTGTTCCCCAATTTTAATGGCCGTCGTATCTACCGAAGAGGTAATAGTGGGGGCTGATTGGGAAAAACCGGGTGTTGCTACCAAAAACAGGCATACGGCCAAGGCGCGCAATAAATGCGAAGCATATTTATCTCTAATTAATAACACAGAATCCTTCATTTGTATTAACCTCGTCGCTTAAAATAGCCTAACAATTTTTTCACATAACTTTCATCTACCCTACAGCTTAATACTCCGCAACCCGCTTTGGTAAAGGAGTCTTTAAAATATGTCACCTTATCGTGGTAGTATTTCCCATAGGCGCTCCTTACTTGTTTAGATTGGGTGTTTACCAATTGTAGGGTCCCTGTCTCTGCATCCTGCATTTGTACCACTCCCAAATTGGGAATTTGTTCTTCCCTTTCGTCAAAAATCCGAATACCGGTCAGGTCGTGCTTTTTGCCCGTAATCCGTAAGGTCTGGAGGTAATCATCCGCAATAAAATCGGAGAGTACAAAAACAATGGCCTTTTTCTTCATCACGTTCGTGAGGAATTTTAAAGCTTTGCCCACATCGGTTTTTGTACTTTTTGGAGAAAACTCCAGCAATTCCCGGATTATTCGCAGGGCATGACTTCTTCCCTTTTTAGGGGGAATGTACAGCTCCACTTCATCGGTAAATAAAATTAAACCTACCTTATCGTTGTTCTGAAGGGCGGAAAAGGCCAAGGTGGCCGAAATTTCCGTGATGACTTCTTTCTTAAATTGATTGTTGGTACCAAAGAGTTGGGAGCCACTCACATCTACCATAAGCATCATGGTTAGCTCTCGCTCTTCCTCAAAAACTTTTACATAGGGTTCGTTGTAGCGTGCAGTTACATTCCAATCTATAGACCGTACGTCGTCCCCAAATTGGTATTGGCGAACCTCGCTAAACGTCATCCCCCTGCCTTTAAAGGTAGAGTGGTACTCCCCACCAAAAATATGGTCGGAAAGACGCCTGGTCTTTATCTCAATCTTACGTACTTTTTTTAGTAATTCCTTGGTATCCATTTTACAGTTTGCAGTTTACATTGATAAGTATTCAGCCATAGCCAAGGCTGTTGTGCTGGGCTGTTGCTTATGGACTGATAACTGTAGACTGATTAAGGTACTTCGATCTCGTTAATGATCTTGTTTATGATTTCCTCCGAAGTGGTGTTTTCTGCCTCTGCCTCATAGGTAATGCCTACTCTGTGACGAAGAACATCTAAGGCAACCGCCCGTACATCTTCGGGGACCACATACCCTCTTCTTTTTATAAAAGCATAACATTTGGCTGCAGTAGCCAAATTGATACTACCCCTTGGAGAGGCACCAAAGCTTATTAAAGGCTTAAGGCTTTCCAAGTTATATTTCTCTGGGTATCTAGTGGCAAAAACGATGTCCAGGATATATTTTTCAATTTTCTCATCCATATAGACTTCCCTGACCGCCT
This sequence comes from Arenibacter lacus, assembly GCF_008711145.1. Classification (NCBI taxonomy): domain Bacteria; kingdom Pseudomonadati; phylum Bacteroidota; class Flavobacteriia; order Flavobacteriales; family Flavobacteriaceae; genus Arenibacter; species Arenibacter lacus. Next base: position 14,586 of record NZ_VVIN01000021.1, on the reverse strand, counting down.
TTTGCGCCCGCAATATCTGATCTACCGTTGCTACTCGCTGTACTTGATCAAAAGAGCCGTTGAGGTTTTGACGGATTATCAACTGTTCCTCGTTAAGCTTAGGGTAGTCTATCACCGTCTTTAGCATAAAACGGTCTACCTGGGCTTCCGGTAAGGGGTAGGTCCCTTCCTGCTCTATAGGGTTCTGGGTGGCCATTACCAAGAAAGGCTTGTCCAAAATAAAGGTCTCATCCCCAATAGTTACCTGCTTTTCCTGCATGGCTTCCAAGAGGGCCGATTGTACCTTTGCGGGGGCTCGGTTTATCTCATCCGCCAAAACGAAATTGGCGAAAATGGGACCTTTCTTTATGGAAAAGTCGTTTTCTTTCATGTTATAGATCATGGTCCCTACCACATCGGCCGGTAAGAGGTCTGGGGTAAATTGAATTCTACTAAAGCTGCCGTGCACCGCCTTGGCCAAGGTGTTAATCGTCAAGGTTTTTGCTAAGCCCGGAACCCCTTCCAAAAGGATGTGACCCTGACCCAAAAGACCTATGAGTAATCGTTCTACCATGTGCTTTTGCCCAACGATCACCTTGTTCATTTCTAAAATAAGTAGGTCGATAAAAGCACTCTCCTGTGCAATTTTCTCGTTTACAGCGCTGATATCCACCGAAGTATTTTGTTCCATATAGCCCTTTGTTTGTTTTTTGAGTTAGTTTGTAAGATCCAAAAGAGGATGCAAAATGAAAATTTATTTAGTTATCGGCTGTTAATGTATGGTTAAATATTGTTGAATGACCTATAATTTATGAAGTATTTAAGGGATTTATTCATATTTTCACAAACATATGTAAAATAAATCGACCAATCCAAAAAACGAATATTGCATTGAAATTTATAGCCTGCTTTATCCGCGGATAGTACCTTCAATAATCAGGGCGGATCTAAGCCTTCCAACAGTCGTTTTTTCTGGAAATATTTTACTCCCTTTCTAAGTTGTTGGGAGTAATTCCTAGACGCTGTTACGGAAATAGTTTTATGCAAAATTTAAAATACAAAACCATGCACTCATCAAATAAAAAACCAGTAGCATTTATAACAGGGGCCACCAGTGGTATAGGGCTGGAAACGGCCAAGCTGTTTGCTTTAAATAAAATAGATCTTATCCTCTGTGGAAGAAGACAGGATGCTTTGGATGCCTTAACAAAGGAGCTATCGCGCTATGCCAAGGTGCATACCCTAACTTTTGACGTCCGTGATAAAAAGGCTGTTTTTAAGGCGATTAACTCCCTTCCTGTTGATTTTTCAGATGTGGATATCCTTGTGAATAATGCGGGCAATGCACACGGTTTGGATGGGTTTGATACGGCTAGTCTAGATGATTGGGATGCCATGCTAGATATTAACGTAAAAGGGCTGCTGTATGTTTCCAAAGCAATAATTCCCAAAATGGTGAAAAAAAGGTCGGGACATATCATCAATATTGGTTCCATTGCCGCTAAGGAAGTGTATCCTAAGGGGAATGTTTATTGCGCCAGTAAGTACGCAGTAGATGCCATAAACCAGGGTATGAGGATAGATCTCAACGAGTATAATATTCGGGTAGGGGCCATTCATCCGGGGAAGGTAGAAACGGGATTCAGTAACGTCCGTTTTAAGGGCGATGTGGAAAAAGCCGCCAAGACCTATGAAGGCTATGAGCCCTTGCAGGCTAAGGATATTGCAGATATTATCCATTTTGTAGTTACCAGGCCCTATCATGTGAATATCGCCGATTTAATGGTGTTGCCAACCGCGCAGGCTTCTGCTACTATTGTGAATAAAGAACCATGATTAATAAGCGACTACTTGTAAAAAATCTGTTGGCCCATAACGATGAAAATAGTTTTTACGATAAAAAACAATCTATAAATATTGGGCAGAAGGAGGGAAAGGCAAAATTCTTAAAACATGTTTGTGCCTTGGCAAATAGCAATCCCAATAACAACTCTTTTATTGTCATTGGCGTAGGGGATGAGAAAAATGACATTATGGGGGTCGATTTTTTCGATGATAGCAAAATCCAGAATCTTGTAAATGCCTATTTGGAGAATCCGCCTCGGATCGCTTATGAGAATATTCCTTTCCCGCATCTTCCTTCGGGGAAGGTAGTAGGGCTGGTGACCATTAGGTCTAACGGAAAGGTCTGTTCGCTACGAAAGAATATATGGAAGTATTACGGGGGAACCGTTTTTTTTAGGGAGGGCAGTATTAGCTTGCCTAAGGCTTATGGGGTGGAGTTGGTGGATTTAAATTCCCAAGCCGTAGCCACTATTGAGCAACACGCCAAAAACAATATTGAGCTTACCCTAGACGGGGTGGTCAACTTCCTGATGGAGAGGCACAAAGACCTTAGTAGTTCCTATAAGGTTTTTAAAGAACAATTTGTGGTCTGCTGGGCAGGAAATGAGAAAAAAGTGAATGGAGAGATCTACTACTCGCGGGTAGATATAGAACTGATTACCGAACAAGTAAAACTCTTCTATTCGGAATTTGATGAGATTACCATTGCCTATGACGAGGATTCCTTTACTACTATAGAATATGTGCAATTGGGACTGAGCGATCAACAAAAGTATTACCCCCTAGAAAAAGTAGTGCTCACCTTTTTTGAAAATGGCACCTATACCATTCTAAGTGATTTAATTTTTGAGCCTCCCCGTTACGATAAAAAAACACTATATCATATCTACAATGCCAATTTGGCCCTTTTAAAAAAGATAGAGGCAAATAGGAAGTTAACCCCTAATGAAAAACGGGATCTCTCCTTATTGTCCGATACCATGTTGATCTGTTATGTAAATGGGTTTGAAGAGGCAAAAGAGGTCATGGAAGAGGCCAAGCCTATGATTAAGAAGTACGACCTTCCTACGTATCAATCCATAAAAGAATCGCTCCGCATCATTAGAAAGGTGAATTATAGTTAATAAAGTATAGGGGTTAAAGCCGGTCTAGTTGATTTTGGGTTGGTAGGGATTCTATGGCTCCGTAGTTGGTAGTGGTAATGGCCCCAGCCTTATTTGCGATTAAAACCATTTCTTCTAAGGTGCTAAATGGCAATGCTCTGTGGTTTGAGGTGTTTTCTAGCTTGGAGATTTGATACAATAGGCATCCTATAAAAGCATCGCCTGCTCCTGTAGTGTCTACAGGGTTTACGGAAATACTCGGAATTGTCTTTTGGGTAGTGGCCGTGCTAAGGTAGGTGCCTTCCTTGCCTAGGGTGATGGTAATGGTTTCTGCTCCTAAGCGATGCAAAAAGGCACAGGCTTCTTGTAGGTCTTGTTTTCCGGAAATTAACTGGGCTTCTTCCAGGCTGAATTTTGCCAGGTGGGCTTTCTCAATAAAGGGGAGGCATTTCTCCACAAAAGTAGCTTCCTTGCCTTTCCATAAATCGGTTCTAAAGTTGGGGTCAAAGCTTATAAACGCATCTACCAGTACCGCATCTTGTAAATAGCGGGTATAGGTGTCTTCCAATTCACCGCCCAAAAACGCAGTGGCGGCCCCAAAGTGGATAATTTGGTTTTTAAAGTGGTTTATTAAGCTGGGATCATGCCGCAACTTCTGGTCGGCACCTCTGCTAAAAACAAAATCGCGTTCCCCATCTTCTGCTAAGGAAACAAAAGCCAAGGTGGTAAAGGTGGTAGCTAGTTGTGTTAGGGAGGTGTTTACCTTGCCTTGCTCCAAGGTGTGTAAAAGAAAGGTGCCAAAGGGGTCCTTTCCAACGCATCCCACAAAATAACCGCTCCCATTTAATTTGGCTATGGCGGCCGCAACATTGGCGGGTGCGCCCCCAGCCTTTTTGGAGAAGTCGGTAGCCTTGCTAAGATCGTTACCTTGTTGAGTAGCAACAAAATCGATCAATAATTCCCCGATGCAGTATACGTTTTTCATCCACTTGGTTTTAGAGGGTTGGGTGTTTTACAATGGATGTTAAGGTAATAAAAATATTGCCATCAACTACCCCTACTGCTTAAGTAGGGGATGGTTGATGGCAATTAGTTGTGGGTTATCCACATTTAGAAGATCCGCAATTCTTACAGGTAAGGCATCCTTCCTGATAAATTAGATTGTTGGATTTACAGCTATCACATTTTTGGCCCTTAACCTCAGTGCCATCCGCTACATAGCGTTTTAAGGCTCTGGCCACCCCATTTTTCCAGGTGTTTATAGACTCGCTGTCTAGTTGTAGGCTATTGATAAGGTCTACTACCTTTTCAATGGGCATTCCGTGGCGAAGGGTGCTCGAAATTAGTTTGGCATAGTTCCAGTACTCTGGATCAAACTTATGGCTAAGCCCTTCAATAGTGGTTTTGTAGCCTCTTTTGTTTTTGTATTGAAAGTCGTATCTGGAAGATCCATCTTCATTTCTATTCTTTAAGATCAGTCCGCTATTAACCCAACGTGGGATCAGGATACCATCTTCGTCGTCAGACATTCCAGTAAAGATCTCATAAGGTTTTCCATCGATCAGGCCAATAAAGGCGATCCATTTTTCCTTGTTATTTTGAAGTCTTACTACGTCTGCTTCCAATACTTGAGGACGTTTAATTGGGAAGGGAGTAAGTGCTTCTTCGCTCTCTTCTTTTTTGGCATCATTGCTAATTAGTACCCCAGATCTAGATCCGTCTCGATATACAGTAACACCTTTGCATCCTGCCTTCCATGCTTCTAGGTATAATTTACCTACCAATTCCTCGGTAGCGTCATTAGGGAGGTTAATAGTAACGCTAATGGAGTGGTCTACCCATTTTTGTACGGCCCCCTGTAAGCGTACCTTGCTTAGCCAATCTACATCGTTGGAGGTGGCTTGGTAGTAAGGAGATTTTTTAACGATGGTATTTAGCTCTTCTTGGCTGTAGTTTTTATCGGTATCTATGCCATTAACGGACATCCACTGCTTAAAGCGGTGGTGAAATACCGTGTACTCTTCCCAAGAATCTCCTACCTCGTCCACAAAGTCTACACGAACGTCCTTGTCGTTAGGGTTTACCTTACGTCTACGTTTGTAAACAGGTAGAAAGACAGGTTCTATCCCAGAAGTGGTCTGGGTCATAAGGCTGGTAGTTCCGGTAGGTGCGATGGTTAAAAGGGCAATGTTCCTGCGTCCATACTCTAGCATCTCATAATACAGCTTTTCATCTGCCTCCTTGATGCGTACAATAAACGGATTGTTCTTTTCGCGCTCTGCATCAAATATGCCAAAGGCTCCTCTTTCCTTGGCGGTGTAAACGGAGGCTCTGTACGCTTCTAAAGCGATGGTTTTATGAACTTCAACAGAGAATTCGTTGGCTTCTTCACTACCGTAGCGCATACCTAGCGCCGCTAACATATCGCCTTCCGCGGTGATACCGATACCTGTTCTTCTTCCTTCCTTGGCCTTTTCCTTGATTTTTTCCCATAGCCTAAGCTCTACCGCTTTAATCTCGTCTAGTTCGGGATCCGATTGTATCTTTGCTAAGATCACATCGATTTTCTCCAATTCTAGATCAATAATATCATCCATAATGCGCTGGGCGGCAGCGATATGTTGTTTAAACAGTTCAAAATTAAAGCTTGCTTCCTCGGTAAAAGGCTGATCTACATAAGAGAATAGATTAATCGCCAAAAGTCGGCAAGAGTCATAGGGGCATAATGGAATTTCTCCACATGGATTGGTAGAAACGGTTTCATACCCAAGATCTGCATAGCAATCTGGAACAGATTCCTTGGTAATTGTGTCCCAGAACAGGATGCCCGGCTCTGCTGACTGCCAAGCATTGTGGACAATCTTGCCCCACAGCTTTTTGGCGTCTATGGATTTGGTTACTTTAGGGTCTGCACTGTGGATAGGGAATTTTTGGATGTAAGGCTGGTCTGTTTCCACAGATTTCATAAAAGCATCGTCCATTCTAACAGAAACATTGGCTCCCGTTACCTTGCCTTGCTCCATTTTGGCGTCTATAAAGTCTTCCGCATCCGGATGGTTAATGGAGACTGAAAGCATCAAGGCTCCTCTTCTCCCATCTTGGGCCACTTCTCTAGTGGTGTTAGAGTAACGCTCCATAAATGGTACCAGTCCAGTGGAGGTAAGGGCAGAGTTTTTTACCGCAGATCCTTTGGGACGTATATGGGAAAGGTCGTGGCCTACCCCACCACGTCTCTTCATAAGCTGTACTTGCTCTTGGTCTATTTTTAAAATACCTCCATAAGAATCGGACACACCTTCATTGCCAATCACAAAGCAATTAGAAAGTGAGGCAATTTGATAGGGGTTTCCAATACCTGCCATAGGGCTTCCTTGGGGTACTATATATTTGAAATCCTTGATGAGGTCAAATACCTGTTCCTCACTTAACGGATTGGGGTATTTTTTTTCAACCCTTGCTATTTCCCGTGCAATGCGACGGTGCATATCATTTGGGGTCTGTTCGTAAATGTTACCGTCAGAATCTTTTAGGGCGTATTTATTTACCCAAACCCTAGCGGCTAAATCGTCTCCTTTGAAGTATTCAAGGGAGGCGTTGAACGCTTCTTCCTGGGTATAGGTCTTTTTGGTGTCTGGAGCTAATTTTGTCGACATGGAATGATATTAAAATGTTAATGGAGTTGTTCCTTAGAAAGTGTAAAAGTATTAAATTTTTTGGCATAAACAACTATGTGTCATTTCATAAAGTTTACAAGAAAAAACACGTAAAAAGCTGATATTGAGTAAGTTGATATTTTATTAACATTCAGAAGTTAACAAATAAAATTAATTGTAATTGTTTTGTCTTTCGATTAATTACTTGTATATTAAAGGGGTTTTCTACCGTGTTTTTGGGGTTAAATGCTAGTGATTTAATGGATTACGACTCATTTAATACCCTCTTTTTTACATCGTATTTAAGCTTTTATACCCGCTTTCCTATTTTGCTATGGGATGGTAATTCCCATTTAAATTTTACCTGAAAATAAGTTCGTGCCGTTTTAAAGGTGTCAGAAATAAGAACTACCTAGGTGTTTTAAAAGGGTGCTATGGGGTAAATAGAGCGTCTCTTTTCTTAGAGCGGCCGTATTGCCTTTTTTTTAGCGGCTTTTCTCCTTGTTATAATGGTGCTAATTGCGATTTTTGCAATATGAGAACATTGGTAATAGGAGATGTACATGCCGGATTAAAGGCTTTAAAACAGTTGCTAGAGAGGGCAAGGGTCACTTTGGACGATCATCTAATCTTTTTAGGGGACTATGTGGATGGATGGAGTGAGGCAGTGGACACCATAGATTTTTTACAGGACTTAGAAACCAGGCAAAGGTGTACCTTTATAAGGGGTAATCACGATGCGCTTTGTAATCATTGGTTAAAAACCGGCGAACACAATGAGCTTTGGGTGCAGCACGGAGGAAGTGCTACCCTAGCTTCTTATAAGGGAGTATCCGAAAAGGTGAAACAAGCTCATATTCAATTCTATGATAATTTGCGAAATTATTATATTGATGATGGAAATCGCTTGTTTATTCATGCAGGTTTTACTAATTTAAAAGGGGTGGAGCAAGAATATGACTCCAAAAACTTTTATTGGGATAGAACGCTTTGGGAAATGGCCTTGTCCATGGATCCTTCGCTTGCTCCTAATGATAAATTGTATCCCAAGAGATTGACCCATTATAAGGAAATATTTATAGGTCATACCCCGGTTACCAGAATTGGAATGACCACTCCTAAAAAAGCGGCCAATATTTGGAATGTGGATACAGGTGCGGCCTTTAAGGGACCGCTTACAGTGATGGATATCGCTTCCAAGGAATTTTGGCAGAGCGATCCGGTGCATTTATGGTATCCAAATGAAAACGGTAGAAACTAAAATTTACTGTAAAATGGGGTGCCTTTTTAAAGAGATTATTAGGATATTTACATAAAAATAGGAACGATGTCTACTATTGATAAGAAAAAAAATATAAGGTTGGAAGTAATGAAGGCCATTGAGAGTAAGGTCGAAGGTTTTATTGACTCCTATCTTATCCCGATCGAAGAAATTTGGCAGCCTACAGACTTTCTTCCCGATTCACAGAGCGAGGGCTTCATGGATCATGTGGCTCAGATTAGGGAGGAAGCAAAAGAGCTTGGATATGACCTATGGGTTACGCTGGTTGCAGATACCATTACCGAGGAAGCGCTACCCACTTACGAATCCTGGTTAATGGACGTGGAGGGTATAGATCAGCATGGGGAGAATAAAAACGGCTGGTCTAAATGGGTACGCCATTGGACGGCCGAAGAGAATAGGCACGGTGATGTGTTGAATAAATATCTTTATCTGTCCGGAAGGGTGAATATGAGGGAAATGGAAATTACTACCCAGCATTTGCTTGCAGATGGGTTTGATATAGGTACCGATAGGGATCCCTATAAAAACTTTGTGTATACCTCCTTCCAAGAATTGGCTACCAACATCTCCCATAAGCGGGTGGGGCAAATGTGTAGAAAAGGTGGTAATACCCTGCTAGGGAAGATGTGTAATATCATTGCTGGTGATGAAATGCGCCACCACTTGGCTTATAGGGAGTTTGTAAAGGTCATTTTTGAGCAGGATCCCAGCCAGATGATGATGGCTTTTGCCGATATGATGAAAAAGAAAATTGTTATGCCGGCCCACTTCTTAAGGGAGTCTGGAGGAACCATTGGTGAGGCGTTTGAAAACTTCTCTAACTGTGCACAGCGGTTGGGGGTGTATACCGCCCATGATTATATAGATATCTTGAGGAAATTGAATGCCTATTGGGATCTTGGTAATATTAGGGCGTTGGATGATGATGCTGAAAGGGCCAGGGATTACTTAATGAAACTCCCAGAACGTTTGGAGCGCATTGCCAGTAGAATGAAATTTCCTGAAGACCAATATACCTTTAAGTGGGTAGAGGCCAACGGAAGAATGCGATAGGTCTTTAATCCTTGTCTTCCTCCTGAGGGTGGACTCGTGAAAATAGCAAGGCGATTCGGGTTTCGGTTTTACACAAACTGAAACTCGAATCGCTTTTTTTTTGAGGAAAAAGACAAATGCTTCCGCTTTCATTTCTAATTTATTTAGGTGGGCAATAAAAAACCATCCTCTATTATCTAACTATAAAATGGAGTAGGATTATAGGGGTGTTCTCTTGCTTTAGATGGAAATTATAGACGCTCCATGGATTGAATCCCAAGAGATTAGTAAACTTTTATCGGGAAATTTACCAACTACACACGTTTTAAGACCATCTATATAAATTTTGGTGCAGACTTCAATAAAAAACACAATATTGGGGCATCATTTGAAACCTGTAAGACCTGTTTTTCCCGAACTCAGTTCGATGTAAAATGGGGTTTTGTAGATTTAAGTTAGTTTGAGTTAGTTTGGTTAAACCCGCAGCTATTGCGAATTTGCCTATTCGGGGGGAGGGGAAATTTATAGTGGCTTCGGGTTTTAGCATTTTATATACCGAGCAGTGATGAATTTGCGAGGATGGTGTAGGGGACTAGTGGGTCTATAGGGATTCGTCTCATTGGGTTATCCCTAAAACGAGTAACATAAATTAAAAAAGCCGTTCTTTTCATAAGAGAAGAACGGCTTTTGAACTTTGATAGGGTTTTGGGCTTATAAGTCAAATTTAATTCCCTGCGCCAAGGGAAGTTCGGTGGTGTAATTAATGGTATTGGTTTGTCTTCTCATATAGATTTTCCAGGCGTCGGAACCAGACTCACGTCCGCCTCCAGTTTCCTTTTCGCCACCAAATGCCCCTCCAATTTCGGCACCTGATGTACCGATATTCACATTGGCAATACCACAGTCGCTCCCATAAGTAGATAAAAAGCGCTCTGCCTCTCTAAGGTTATTGGTCATTATGGCCGAGGATAATCCTTGTACCACTCCGTTTTGAATGGCAATGGCATTCTCTACATCCCCAGAATATTTTAGGAGATAAAGAACTGGGCCAAAGGTTTCGTGCTGAACAATATCGTAACTGTTATCCGCCTCGGCAATGGCAGGTTTAACATAGCATCCGCTCTCATAACCTTCACCTTCCAAAACTCCGCCTTCCACAACTATTTTTCCACCTTCTTCCACTACCTTTTTCAGGGCTTCTTGGTAGTTTTTCACAGCGTCCGCATCAATCAAAGGACCTACATGATTGTTTTCGTCTAAGGGGTTCCCTATCCTTAGCTGATGGTATGCGGCCACTATGGCGTCTTTTACCTGATTGTAAATGGACTCGTGGATGATGAGTCTTCTGGTGGAAGTACAGCGTTGTCCTGCGGTACCTACCGCGCCAAAGACAGCCCCAATCACGGTCATTTTAATATCGGCATCAGGGGTTACTATAATAGCATTGTTTCCGCCTAGCTCTAAAAGGGATTTCCCTAACCTTGCCGCTACTGCCTGGGCAACAATTTTCCCCATCCGTATAGAGCCTGTGGCTGCCACCAATGGGATGCGGCCATCGTGGGATAAAAATTCCCCTACCTTGTAATCTCCATTGATTAAGCAGGAAATACCCTCTGGCAAATTATTTTCCTTAAAAACCGCTGCAGCAATATTTTGGCAAGCAATTCCGCAAAGCGGTGTTTTTTCACTTGGTTTCCAAATACAAACATCCCCGCATACCCATGCTAATGCCGTATTCCATGCCCAAACGGCGACCGGAAAATTAAAGGCCGAAATAATTCCTACCGGACCCAGTGGGTGGTATTGTTCGTACATTCTATGTCCTGGTCGCTCAGAATGCATAGTGAATCCGTGTAGCTGTCTAGATAAACCTACCGCAAAATCACAGATGTCTATCATTTCTTGTACTTCTCCCAATCCCTCCTGGTAACTTTTTCCCATCTCGTAGGAAACCAATTTCCCAAGGGGCTCCTTTAATTCCCGAAGCTTATTCCCAAACTGCCTAACGATCTCGCCTCGCTCTGGAGCTGGTTTTGTTCGCCATTCCTTAAAAGCGGTGGTAGCCGTTTCCATCACCTGTTCGTAATCTGCTTTGGTGGTGGTTTTAACTTTTGCTATTAAAGCACCATCTACGGGAGAGTGGGATTCTATAGTTGGTCCCGATGAAAAATTGTTAGAACCCGTAGAAGTTCCTTCATTAATATCTTTGATCCCCAAGGCAATGAGGGCATCTTTTATTCCAAATTCTTGCGCTATTTTTGACATTTATAACTTTTTAAGCGTTAATTGTGATATTTATCAAATCTACAAATTTATAAGAGCATTTTTGCAATGCGAAACAATTTTGTTGGGTCAGAGTTCGCTTAATGCTCCCCGTCCGTTACAAATCGCGGGTCTACCGGCATTACCGTTCCGCAGTTATTACAGGTGCGTAGCTCCTTGGAGCCGTAAAAAATATTGAAATGAGCTAGAAAATCCTTTTCTATATCATTTAAGGTGAAATACACTTCGTATAGTTTGTGGTTGCAATTATCGCAAAACCAAAGTAGTCCATCCTCTACGTTCATATCTGCCCGTTTGCGTTCTATTACCAGCCCTATGGAACCCTCATGTCTAACCGGGCTATGGGGAACCTTGGCGGGGTGAAGGTACATGTCGCCGGGACCCAAATGCATGGTTTTCTTTTCTCCGTCTTCCTGAACATACACCTCTATATGCCCTTCTAGTTGATAAAAGAGTTCCTCGGTTTCATTGTAATGATAATCTTTTCTAGCGTTGGGGCCGGCCACTATCATCACAATATAATCTCCAGATTCCGTATATAGGTTTTTGTTCCCCACTGGGGGTTTTAGGACGTCACGATTTTCGGAGATCCATTTACCTAAATTAAAAGGTTTCGATATAGCCATGTGCTTTAATATTTGTTGCGAATCATTGTGTGCGGGTGTGGGGAATGGTTAATCCTTCAATGAAAGCTATCCTATTACCCATTTCAGTCTCAAAAATAAGAAAAGTAAGGCCATTCTAGGGATGCAATCGGGAATTTTAGGCCTTGGCAGTAATAAATGGGCTCTGTTAATCCTTCCTAGCAAGGGTGTGGGTTCTTATGGATTGGCATTAGAAGGGACGGACTTAATGAAATTAGGTGAAAAAAAGTTTTTGCGGTTTTGCACGCAACCATTTATGAAGTTTTGCATTTTAAAGGTTGATGACAAAATATTTATCTATGAAATTAAGAAATGCATTAATGGGTTTGGGGACCGTAGTCCTTGCAATGGGTTTTAATAGTTGTGATATATCCAATGATTCGGATTTTCAATGTCCTGAAGACTTTACCGGGGCCCTCTTGGAAAACGAAAATGGCTTGGTTGGGAAATGGGAATTAACCGGTATTATGGCAGACAAGGAGGTAGACCTTACCAGTGATGGGGAGGATAATCCCACCAAGGATATTTATGCTCAATATTCGGAATGTGAGAAAGACACCGATTTTGTTTTTTCCTCGAATAGAGGGTATACCAACTCCCAAGGACAGAATGCCGATAATTGTACCAATAAAGTAACGTTCTCTGGAACCTGGCGATTAACCAATCAGGCATTGAGTCTTGTAAGGGACTGTTCCATGGAAAACTTACCGCTAGAATTCAATGAGGAGAAATCTACTTTTTCCTATAAAGGGGATTATACGGTAACGGATGTCCATGGGATGAAGATTAGAACGGAAGTTACCTTTACCTATTCCAAAGCGCCAAACGATCTTGAGTCGGCAAAATAATATGTTGGGCTCTTTGTACTAGAACGGCCAGACTTACTAGTCTGGCTTTTTTGTGAAATTACTTTTGTGAAGGGGCAGGTATTAATAGCCTAAAATCCCATAAAGTTTTCCTCTTCGTCCTCCTGGTTGTCATTAAATAAAGGGGCTTCCTTTAGTACTTTGCTAAAAACAAAGGCCCCTATTTCCTTCACGGGGGTGTATAACTTGGATTCCGCTATATACTCGGGTTTAACAACACCTAGTTGATTGTTGCCTTTGTCAAAAAATACCAGCAATGCCCCAAGTATTACCGCAACTTTTAAGGTGCCAAACACCGCTCCGGCCAGTTTGTTTAAAAGCCCTAACATGGCAAAGTCGGCAATTTTCGTCAGTATTTTTCCAATGAGAACAATTAAGATTACAATGAGGATAAAGGTAATCGTAAAGGCAATTGTATTCATATATTTCTCATCCCAGTCCATATTTTCGGACAGATATTCCCCTACGATATAAGAAAAATGGATGGCCCCGTAAAGACCGGCGATAACGGCAATCAGGGAGGCTAACTCTACTAAAAGGCCATTTTTAATGCCTTTGTATAGACCATATAGTAATAATAGGCCTAAAATGATGTCCAAAATCTCCATTCTTAATTACGCTTTTGACAAATATAGAACTTTGATTTGTACCTTTGGTAATTCTTTGTGTTCCTAATTGGGAATGTAAGCAAAGAGCAATTTTCAGTTAAAATTATCATGTCTAGAGATATACAGTTAAAAGAAAGATGGCGGGTTTTGGTAGAAAAACTTTCTGCCCAATTTGCAGATAATGACCCGTTAGATTTGGATGCAATCATCTATTTAGTAGGACTTCAGGAATTAGGTCAGATCCATAGGAAATTTAAAAAGGATGAAAAGCTAAACCTCATGCATATCGCCATTTGTAGGGTGTTGGAGCCTTATGGGTATTATGAATTCGATTATTTTGATGAAGATGGCTGGCCGCATTATATAATTAAAGAAGAATTGCCTGCCTTAAAAGCTGGGGAGCAATCTATTTTGATGAAAGAGGCCTTGGTGAGTTACTTCGTAGAAAAGGAATATATATCCTAAGCCCCATAAGGGTATTTTTTAACACCTTTCTTCCTAGCTTTTTCCACTTGTCCATTTGTTGTTTTCAAGGATAGCGAGGGCAATCTGCAAGCTTATGGGTGCTTTTATGACCTCCTATGAAAAGAAGTTACCTATAGGTTTGTTATTTATCTATGGCCATTCCATTCATAGGACAGAGTTTTTGGACAACTATACGGACGCTCCCTACCGTAAGTAATCACATTGTCCTTTGGAGCTTGCACTTTTTCTTTTTTGTTTTGATATGGGAAGCCAATCTTTTATCTTTAAAGGAGAGTGGTTCTTACAGAAATGTTTTTGGGCCAGCTATTTAACCCGAAAGAACTATGAAAAACAATCTTCCCTTCACTAACTTGGACAGAGCCGACACGGTTGGTAAATTAACAGAAACAACTTTTGATCTCGTCATTATTGGGGGAGGTATAACCGGAGCAGGTATTGCCCTGGATGCCGCCGCTAGAGGAATGAAAGTGGCCCTGGTAGATAAGGGAGATTTTGCCTCCGGAACCAGTAGTAAATCCACTAAATTAATACATGGAGGGCTGCGTTATCTAAAGCAGTTCGATTTTTGGTTGGTGAAGGAAGTGGGGTCAGAAAGGGCCATTGTACATAAACTAGCGCCGCATTTGGTGGTGCCAGAGAAAATGTTGCTGCCCTTAATAGAAAACGGTTCCTATGGTAAGTGGCTCACCTCTATCGGACTAAAAGTATACGATATTCTAGCACAGGTGACCGGGGACGATAAGCGACAAATGCTGGAAAAGAAGCAAGCCCTAAAACTGGAACCGCTCTTGCCTAAAAAGAT
>NZ_VVIN01000208.1:0-754 GCF_008711145.1 Arenibacter lacus | reverse complement strand
GGCTGTCATCTTTAACGAATACCATAAAACCTTCTCGGAAAAAGGAATTAAAACCTGTGTACGTACCCCAGAATTGGAAGAAAATACCGCTATCCAGCAATTATGGAAGCATTTTGATCCTAAAATTCACAAGAGGAGAAATACGTATCGGAAGGATCTGTAAGAAGGTGGGATAGTATTGAGTATAGAGTACAAAGTATTATGGACTGGGTCCCTCCCTCGGGCAAGCACGAGAACAAGAACTTTAGCTAACATAAGTTTGGGTATCTTTATAGAAATAAGGAATCTGCAATTTAAATGGCTAAACCATTACTACTCAATAATCAGGATACTATATAGTTGTGTGGCCTTAGTCCACGCGAAGCGAAAATCCTTATCCGCAGAGGACCGAGAAGTAAATGCAACGATTTGCATTTATAGCGAGGGGCCAGTTGGCGCGCTGGCCTTCGCTACGGCTGGCTCCTCTATCCAAAGGTACACCGTACCTTTGTCTCTATGCCCTAGACAAGCAATGAAATCGGAGATTCACGAAAACCATTAAAAATTAAATAAAAACCACTTGAGCTAAACCGACGAAGGAGGTTCATGAATACCATTGAAGTTAAAAATAGAAATGCATGAACTAAATCGTAGATTCACGAAAACCATTAAAAATTAAATAAAAACCACTTGAGCTAAACCGACGAAGGAGGTTCATAAATACCATTGAAGTTAAAAATAGAAATGCATGAACTAAATCGGAGATTCACGAAAT
>NZ_VVIN01000207.1:0-760 GCF_008711145.1 Arenibacter lacus | reverse complement strand
TATACAAATGGCCTTCATTAGGTCTGCAAAGGGTTCTGAAATGCTAGGTGCATCCATGAATCACAGTGCCTTTAACATGGGGAATGCCTCTGGCGCTTATTTTGGTGGCTTGCCTATTGCTATGGGAGCCGATTTTACCTCTCCTAGTTTGGTAGGTGCTGTAATGGCAGGTAGCGGGGTGCTTATTGGGATACTGATCATCCTTAGTAGACGCACTAAAAAACGGAGAGCAGAAAGGAAACTAGCCTTTAATCAGTAGCGCTTATTCAAAGTATAATAGAGGTAACAAAAAAGAGATCCCAATGATAAGTAATATCATTGGGATCTTCATTTTATAGTAGGTGTCTAGCGGTATCCGCTATTTCTTTCTTAGATATTTTTGGCCAACCAATCGCCAATTTCACTGGTTTTGTAAGCTTTACCACCATCGGCAAGGTCTTCTGTTACAATTCCCTCTTCCAGGGATTTGTTCACAGCGTTCCTAATGGCTTGCGCTTCTTCCCTAAGGTCAAAATCCTCGAACATCATCGCGGCAGATAGAACCGTAGCCAAAGGGTTGGCAATGTCTTTCCCGGCTGCTTGTGGGTAAGAACCGTGGATGGGTTCGTATAACTTAGCCTTGGTACCAACGGAAGCAGAAGGCATAAGTCCCATAGATCCGGAAATTACAGAAGCTTCATCCGTTAAAATATCACCAAATAGGTTTTCGGTAATCATTACATCATAGGAATTGGGCCATTGTACCAATCGCATTGCTACA
>NZ_VVIN01000206.1:0-760 GCF_008711145.1 Arenibacter lacus | reverse complement strand
AGTGGCGATGCGATTGGTACAATGGCCTAACTCCTATGATGTAATGATTACCGAAAACCTATTTGGTGATATTTTAACGGATGAAGCTTCTGTAATTTCCGGATCTATGGGACTTATGCCTTCTGCTTCCGTTGGAACCAAGGCTAAGTTATACGAACCCATCCACGGTTCTTACCCACAAGCAGCCGGGAAAGACATTGCCAATCCATTGGCAACAGTTCTATCTGCCGCGATGATGTTCGAAGATTTTGACCTTAGGGAAGAAGCACAGGCCATTAGGGACGCTGTAAACAAATCCTTAGAAGAGGGAATTGTAACAGAAGACCTAGCCGATGGTGGTAAAGCTTATAAAACCAGTGAAATTGGTGATTGGTTGGCCAAAAATATCTAAAGTTGTCATAGCGGATACCGCTAGACACCTACTATAAAATGAAGATCCCAATGATATTACTTATCATTGGGATCTCTTTTTTGTTACCTCTATTATACTTTGAATAAGCGCTACTGATTATAGGCCAATTTCCTCTCTGCCCTTCGCTTTTTAGTGCGTCTACTAAGGACGATCAGTATCCCAATAAGCACCCCGCTACCTGCCATTACAGCACCTACCAAACTAGGAGAGGTAAAATCGGCCCCCATAGCAATAGGCAAGCCTCCAAAAAACGCTCCAGAGGCATTTCCCATATTAAAAGCACTGTGGTTCATAGATGCTCCAAGCATTTCAGATCCTTTAGCAGACCTAATGAAGGCCATTTGTATG
>NZ_VVIN01000205.1:0-776 GCF_008711145.1 Arenibacter lacus | reverse complement strand
CGGACATTTGGAAACCAAGGCTCCTCCACCGGAAGTTGTAATAATCTTGTTTCCATTAAAGGACAGTACTCCCAATTTTCCGAAGCCCCCACAGGGCATATTATTGTACGTGCTACCCAGCGCTTCTGCACTATCTTCTACAATGGGGATTTTAAACCTATCGGCAATCGCTGTTATCTCCCCTACCTTATAAGGCATACCATATAAGTGTACCGCAATAATCGCCTTCGGTTTTTTCCCTTTGGCAATTCCTGCGAGAATAGCTTTTTCCAATAATTGGGGTGACAAATTCCAAGTCTCCCTTTCACTATCCACGAAAACCGGTTTCGCTCCCAAATAGGTAATGGGATTGGCTGAAGCTGAAAATGTAAAACTCTGACATATTACCTCATCTCCATCTGTTACACCCAGTAACTCTAGCGCCAAGTGAATTGCTGCTGTACCAGAACTTAGCACTGCTACATTTAAATCATTGCCCAAATAATCTTCAATAGACTTCTCAAAAGCATCCACGTTGGGTCCTAAAGGGGCAATCCAATTGGTGTCAAATGCCTCTTTGACGAATGTCTCTTCGGAACCGCCCATATGAGGCGAGGAAAGCCATATTTTCGATTTGGTTATCAATGTGTGGTCATTTATCTGTGGCAAGTAAATTTACGTATAGTTTCTATCGAGAGGGAATTATGCTGCTTACTTTCGTTCAAGATTGAATATTCTCGATTAAATACTAATCCAAACCCGATGAAAGAAGTAAAATCATGGTAGAAGGGGGTTTA
>NZ_VVIN01000204.1:0-776 GCF_008711145.1 Arenibacter lacus | reverse complement strand
TGGACATTTGGAAACCAAGGCTCCTCCACCGGAAGTTGTAATAATCTTGTTTCCATTAAAGGACAGTATTCCCAATTTTCCGAAGCCCCCACAGGGCATATTATTGTACGTGCTACCTAGGGCTTCTGCACTATCTTCTACAATGGGGATATCAAACCTATCGGCAATCGCTGTTATCTCCTCTACCTTATAAGGCATACCATATAAATGCACCGCAATAATCGCTTTCGGTTTTTTCCCTTTGGCAATTCCTGCGAGAATAGCTTTTTCCAATAATTGGGGTGACATATTCCAAGTCTCCCTTTCACTATCCACAAAAACCGGTTTCGCTCCCAAATAGGTAATGGGATTGGCTGAAGCTGAAAATGTAAAACTCTGACATATTACCTCATCTCCATCTGTTACACCCAGTAACTCTAGCGCTATGTGAATTGCTGCTGTACCAGAACTTAGCACTGCTACATTTAAATCATTGCCCAAATAATCTTCAATAGACTTCTCAAAAGCATCCACGTTGGGTCCTAAAGGGGCAATCCAATTGGTATCAAATGCCTCTTTGACGAATGTTTCTTCGGAACCGCCCATATGAGGCGAGGAAAGCCATATTTTAGATTTGGTTATCAATGTGTGGTCATTTATCTGTGGCAAGTAAATTTACGTATAGTTTTTATCGAGAGGGAATTATGCTGCTTACTTTCGTTCAAGATTGAATATTCTCGATTAAATACTAATCCAAACCCGTTGAAAGAAGTAAAATCAAGGTAGAAGGGGGTTTG
>NZ_VVIN01000203.1:0-804 GCF_008711145.1 Arenibacter lacus | reverse complement strand
CTTACCGCCGTTTCCGCCCACTCGCTGATCGCGTCGTTTGCGGGGTGCAAATCTACGCCCCTTTTTCGATTCCACAAGCTTTTTCAATAACTATTTTTAAGGTTTTTTACCCACCCCATCACAAGGAGCTGTAAGACAGTAAATTGAAGCTGAAAAAATATTGGGATGTTAGTTGCCATTAGCGAGCAGTTTCCCAAAATCAATAAACAATGGCTGTAAGCTATAGGCTATAGGCAGCAAACAATAACCAATTAGCAATAAACAATGGCTGTAGGCTCTAGGCTGTAGGCAGCAAACGATAACCAATTAGCAATGAACTACAAATCCCCATATAGGTTGACCTCCGAAACGCGGAAAACATCGATAGGGCAAACTGGGAGAGCAATACTATATGGAGATATATAATAAGGAATATGAAGCCAGGACCAATATAGCGGTTTTGGTAGGGATCAAGGAGATAGGTAGTGAGCAGTCGCCAGTTTTGCTAATAATCAATAAACAATGGCTGTAGGCTCTAGGCTGTAGGCAGCAAACGATAACCAATTAGCAATGAACAATGGCTGTAGGCTGCAGGCTCTAGGCTGTCGGCAGCAAACGATAACCAATTAGCAATGAACAATGGTGTACGCTGTACGTCCCTGATTTAGGCCGATCACTTATACGCGAAAACAGCTGGAAAGAATTGAGCCCTATTAAACTCCTTGCAGGTGGCAACCTTCAACAGTTATCCTCCTTTATATGCAAATGGATACAATCCTTAATACCCCACTTCCTATTCCTTTTATAGAAAAGCCCGGCCATAGC
>NZ_VVIN01000202.1:0-807 GCF_008711145.1 Arenibacter lacus | reverse complement strand
ATCGTAGGGAGCAACGGTATAAGCTGCGGTGGTAAAGTAACAACCGGTCACATTATCCGTCACCCTAAAGGTATAATCCCCAGGTACGCTAAGGCTATAAGTAGCAGTAGCTCCAGCAACCGAAGTCTGTACCCCATTGGGGTTGCCCAAGGGCAACAGCTCAAAGGTAAAGTCGCCCGATCCGCCAGTAACCGTTAATTCAACCGCTTCATCATTGGTACAGGTTATTGCGGTTAGTTGAGAAACTTGAACATCCGTGATGACAGGTAGCGGAGCTATCGTCTGTGTTGGAAGATTAAACGTACAGCCATTGGCATCACGTATAGTTATATCATAATTGCCTGCAGTAGTCACCGTATGCGTAAATACGTTGCCTCCGGTAGACTTAAAGGCACCACCGTTCACACTATAGGAATAATTGGGCGTTCCAGTTCCAACCCCAATGCTGACTTCTATGGAGGCCGATTCTGTGCCATTGTCCACATTACAGGAGAAGTCGGTTACATTGGTAATACTGGCAGATAAAGCCGCAGGCTCACCAATAATTACGGTTTGGAAATCGGAGCAACCCCTATCCGAGCTAACGGTAATGGTATAAGTACCCGCTGCCAAGCCCGTGAACAATCTGCTGTTCTGGGTGATAGGCGGATTGGTACCGTCGTCCAAGGTAAAGGTATAGGGCGGATTGTCATTGGAAGCATCTAGGAGTACCTCAATGGAACCGTCCGTTCCTCCATTACAGGAAACATCTTCCTTGCTAGTGGTAAACACCACAGGTGTGGCAGTTTCCAAGGAAACGGGCACTTG
>NZ_VVIN01000201.1:0-813 GCF_008711145.1 Arenibacter lacus | reverse complement strand
GACAGCAGGCAATTGGAATTGGAGTTCCAACGTTGCTTAAGGGAAGTCTACCAGAAGACCTATAGGGATCTAAGGTACAAGCCCCTGTTCTCCGAGCATATCCTGAAAACTCCTATAGATGTTTTGGTTAGGGAAATGATGAAATCGGAGCGTTTTCTCTTCCTTAAAAAATACTTGCATACCGATGATCAGACCCTGTGGAAGGTAATCGCCTCCCACTTCTATCCTTTTGGTGAGAAGTTTTATATTTCCGCCATTAATAAGGAAAAGC
Source organism: Arenibacter lacus (assembly GCF_008711145.1). Taxonomy (NCBI): domain Bacteria; kingdom Pseudomonadati; phylum Bacteroidota; class Flavobacteriia; order Flavobacteriales; family Flavobacteriaceae; genus Arenibacter; species Arenibacter lacus. Next base: position 542 of record NZ_VVIN01000201.1, on the reverse strand, counting down.
AGGAATTGCAAAAGAAGGCCGAGCTTATTCAACGGGCCAGGGACCAGCTGTTCCAACGTACCCTGGACCAAAGGGAGGTCCTCGGTGCGCTTATTCAAAGTCTAGGCGTACGATATAATGAGGGAATACTGACCTATACGAATTCCAAGTTCCACCAAGTGCCATTGGATCTAGGCAGTACCCTACTGCAGACGAGTGCAAACCCCTATTCCCCTCCTGGTTTTGCACGTGAAAACGAAAAACTGTTGGAAGGGCTTTTAAATGACAAATCCGCCAAAGAGATTAGACCAGGTCCCACCGCCCTATTTCTACCTATGGTATTTCCGAAGCTCTATCACGCTATGGCCCCAACCTTTAGGGAGCGTTTCGATACCTTGGCCCTACAGGCCTACCATGGTTACGCCGAACGGATGCAGGCGCCTTTTGAGAAATCGCCCAGGGACTATATCGCCTTTTTCAATGCCAGGGGCTTTTATTTTGAAGAGCAGGAAGGAAAGCTAAGGGTGGGCTCGCTTTATTCTAAATATAAAGTGATGGTCGCT
>NZ_VVIN01000200.1:0-828 GCF_008711145.1 Arenibacter lacus | reverse complement strand
CATCACCAATGATATTGTGGCATGGCAGAATAGACCCTTGGAGCCCGTTTATCTAATTGTCTGGATGGATGGCATCGTCTTCAAAGTTCGAGAGAACTCTAAGGTGGTCAACAAGACAATCTATATCGCCGTAGGACTTAGACGCGACGGGAAGAAAGAAGTGTTGGGGCTGTGGCTTGGGAAGAATGAATCCGCAGCTTTCTGGATGAGTGTACTGACTGACATGAAAGCCCGTGGGGTTGAGGATATACTTATCACAGCCACCGATAATCTCAATGGCTTTACCGACACCATTAGAACTGTTTTTCCTGAATCCAGCACTCAGATCTGCGTGGTTCACCAGATCCGAAATGCTTGTAGGTATGTGGTATGGAAGGATAAAAAAGAGTTCACCAAGGATATGAAATCTATCTACGATGCTCCCAACAAGCAAGCTGCAGAGGCTGCTCTGGAAGATTTTTCCGCTAAATGGAACTCCAAGTACTCTTATGCCGTAAAAAGCTGGAGAGACAATTGGGAAGACCTAACTGTCTTCTATGAATTTCCGCTGGAAATCAGAAAGATAATCTATACCACCAACCTGATTGAAAATTTAAATGGCAAGATCAGGAAGTACACCAAAAATAAATTATCATTCCCTACCGATGAGGCTGTAATGAAATCTGTATATTTGGCTGTGAGGGAAGCAACAAAAAAATGGTCGATGCCCATCAGGAACTGGGGAATTATCCTCAATCAATTCCTGACTTTATATGAAGAAAGAGTCAAACTCTAAGTTATGCTTAAGCACCCTCTATTTTCTACTTACACAAATTGCGGGATAGTGTC
>NZ_VVIN01000199.1:0-836 GCF_008711145.1 Arenibacter lacus | reverse complement strand
TTGGGCAATACCTCCACCGGGAACAATGCAGTGCAAGTGTGGATGTAACGACAGGTTTTGTCCCCAGGTGTGCAGGATAGCAATCATCCCCGGCGTGGCACCCATAAACTTATGGTTGGATGCAAAACCTTGGACCACCTGCCAGGATATTTTGAACAGTAGACTATATATTAATTTAGGCTCATACAGACATAGGCGGTTGAGCGCTGAGGGCAAAGTAAAGACCACGTGAAAGTAAGGCACGTTTAAGAGCTCTTCTTCTCGTGCTCGGATCCCTGCCTGCGGCAGGCAGGCATTCCTCTTTTTTATGTCCCTGACACTTGGGACAATGGCGGTTCCGACAACTATTGTAGCTAAGGTGGAGCCTATGGCATGAAGGATTGTTACAGCGGTCAATATGGCCTCCCAAGGAAGCAGTGCGGCATTTGCGCAAGGCGTGCAGGGTCCTAGACTGCCAGCTATTGGCACAAATGCCGGCGAGCTGTTCCCTGTTGCGTTCCAATACCTGTGCCACCTCGTAAACAGGTTTCACGGCTACCTCTTATAAAGCCGATCCAGTGGACTGAACGGCTTTTGTCTACCCAGTTGTGCCACATGAAGGTAGGTAAGCGTTGTCTGTATATGTGCGTGCCCCAGCAGGTCTTTAACACTTATAATGTCCAACCCCATCTCCAAAAGATGCGTGGCATAACTGTGCCGAAGGATATGGGGAGTGATCCCTTTCTGGATTCCGCTATGTTTGCGAGCTTCCCGAACGATCCATTGCACCCCCATTGTCGATAACTGAGAGGGATTGCCTTCCCTGTCGTAGCCATTAAAACACCAGGTGGTAGGAG
>NZ_VVIN01000020.1:0-55352 GCF_008711145.1 Arenibacter lacus | reverse complement strand
AGTGGCTTTTCTTGTACGTCCCAGATATAGGTTGACCTCTACTAGGGGGGAAATCAAAAGCTCCTCCCTTTAATTTAAAAGGGAGGTGGTTTGCCTGAAAGTGCAAAGCGGAGGGATTTTTTATAGTATTGAGTACAAAGTAGTGAGAATTTAGATGGACTCAGTAGTCAGTAAACGGTAGTCAGTTTTTTCAGTAAACAATAATCAATTAGCAATAAACAATTGTTTTCGTCTCCGATTTAGGTTGACCACTTAAAAGTGAAAAACTTTCAAAACAATATGCTTATTACTTTGGTTCCGGCCTTGGTATAGAAATCATTTAAAGGATACGAAATCTTGCCCCTCGCTACAGCTGGCTCCTCAAAGTCAAAGGTACACCGTACCTTCACTTTTCGGCCCTGGTTCGTTTTTTATTCATGGCTTGTATATTGTTTTTTTTTAAAGGAATTCATGAATGCTGCGCATTTCATCAATGGAAAAAATGAACAGAATTAGTTATTAGAACAGAACTAATCCTTTTTATAAATAAATCCAATGAAAAGTATAACTAATTCTATCAAAAATTCTGGACAGTTTAAGTTTATTCATATGATAGTAGTCGGTAATCAGTTTGGTAGAGTTACCCTTCCAAGGGAGGTGGAGACCCTATCAATCTTGTTGAAAAGGAAATTCGAATACTTTGGGGATAAACGCACTAATGACTAGCGTAGGGGAGTGGTAGTAAGTGCGCGGATTGTGCTGACTAAGGAAAGTATAAAACAAAAAAAGGAGGGGAACCACCCCCTCCTTAATAAATAAACTAACTCAACTAAATAACAACTAATTATGTGTTTAGTTATATCCTGGAGATTGCTCTAATAATGGGTTTCTACCGATCATATCTGTAGTAATCGGTAAAATCAATTTAAACTCATCTCCAGGGCTTAGGAACTCAATATTGTCGAATACAAAGCTGGCTCCTGCTCTTCTTAGATCCCACCATCTTTTACCTTCACCGATAAACTCCTTGTAACGTTCATTTAGGATGGCGTTGGTGTTTTCGGTTTGAGATCCGTTCACATACGCATGAAACAATGGGTTATAATTATCCCCATAAGCTCTTTCGCGAATCTGGTTGATTTCTGCAGAAGGATCCTCACCTAAATAGTTCTTGGCTTCGGCCAATAAAAGAACTACATCGGCGTAACGGTAAATTGGTACGTTGTTTTCAAAAATTCTTTCAGTACCAAATACTCTTCCTAAGAACTTGTTGAAGACAGAACCAAAATAGGCATCTTCGTTATAGGTAGGGTACCCCAATCCGCCATTGTCATCCACATACAGTCTAATGAAGGTTGCATCTTTACGTGCATCGTCATTATCGTCCAGTAATAAAATGGTCTTTTCAGACTGTCCATATCTATTAGCACCTGCAATTACGAAGTCGGACATGGACTCACCATTGTCATTGAAGGTTGGGTTTACTTCCGTGCTTCTTCCAGTTAAACTGTTGTAAAAGTTTTCAGCTTCATCTTGCTTGTAATCCAATGCGAAAATAAACTCGTTGTTATTTTCATTGGCTACTCCCCATAGATCATCAATGCTAGGCTCTAAGCTTACACCTAAAGATGCAATTTGCTCAAGGGCGTTTTTAGCCTCGGTAAAATCGGCAGTACCACCACCCATTAGGTTACCAGACCAGATGTATACGTCCCCTTTAAGGGTAAGGGTAGCTGCTTTGGACCAGTAGATTTTTTTGCCCTCAAAGAAGCTGTCGTCAGATCCAAAAGCGCTTAAGGAGGCAGCTATGTCAGACTTTATTAATTCCATCACCTCGCTTTGCGGAGAACGCTCCTTGGCCAAGACATTGGGATCTACATCGGTTAATGGCTCTAGAATAATAGGCACATCTCCCCATGTTTTCAATAGCGTATAGTAGTACAATGCACGTAATCCATACGCCTGTCCCAGTAGGTGCTGCTTGTCATCCTCATTCACAAATTCAATATTGGGAACATTTACCAAAAAGTCGTTCAACCTATGAATTCTTGTATAAAGTCCAGCCCACCCTCCAAAAGGAGCAGTGGCAACCGTGATGTCGGAACGAATCAAAGATTCATTAGAAGGAGATTCAAAAGTTCTTCCCCCCCAAATATCACTTCTAATCTCTCCCAGCAACCATAAAGTTCCTGCAGAACTTCTTAGGTTGGCATACAATCCTGTATGCGCAGTTCTAGCACCAGTTTCGGAATCCCAGAAACCTTGTGCTGTCAATTCACTGGGACTGTTTAGTTCCAGCTCACTTTCACAGGCCGTGAAAGTAACTACAGCGATTAATAGATATATATATTTCTTCATCTTCCTAATTTTTAAAATGTTAAGTTTAATCCAATAGTAACAGTTTTAGGAACCGGGAAGGCACCGTACTGTACTCCACCAATTTCAGGTGTGTCACCAGAGAAGCTCTTAAAGTAGTGTAAGTTGCTACCAGTAACAAACAGGCTCAATCGCTTAATAGCGTCATTGAAGTATGCTGCAGGTACGTCATAGCTTAGGGTTACTTCACGCAAGGCTAAGTAATCTCCTTTTTCCCAGAACTGGTCGTTAGCGGCGTTCATTAAGCTAGAGCTATCCCCAAAGGATGCTCCTTCGTTTCCTCTCCATACGTTCTTGGTACCGTTTACAAAAACGAAGCGTGGCCACTCTGTATCCATATTATTAGGTGTCCAAGAATCCAATACCTCTATAGGCTGGTTTAAGTTACCTTGGGTTTGTCCATATCCTTTATTTCTAATATGGTTCCATACCAAATGTCCTGTTGCAAAATCGGTCTTCACAAATAGATTAAAGTTCTTATATCTTAAGCTAGTAGTAAGTCCACCAATGAAATCTGGAGTAGTTCTACCAATCACCTTTCTGTCTAGGCTGTTGATAACACCATCACCATTTTGGTCTTTCCACTTAACATCTCCAGCAAAGTGCTTAAACTTATCGCCAGGTAAGAAAGTATCCTCAATAGAAGCGTCTGCATCAGCATCGGCTTGATCCCTATAGATACGCTCTTGCTCATAGGCAATTACTAGATCGTTACCTGCTCGTTTACCTTCCTGGTATCCACCGATCCACTCTTCTTGACCAGTTTTGGCATTCCAAATTAACTGTCCTGCCTGTCTGTTAAGATCGTTGGCATTCTCAGGAAGTTTAACCACGTAGTTTTTGTTGGAAGTAAAAGTAGCTCCCACATTCCAAGTTAGGTCCTCGCTATTAATAACGTTCCCGTTTACTTGAAGTTCAAAACCTTTGTTTCTAATGGTTCCGTTATTGGTTAAAATACTGCTGAACCCAGTGTAGAAGGGTAAGGTTAGGTCTGCTAACTTATCCTTGATATCCCTAGAATACACATCGGCAATGAAAGTAAGGTTGTTGTTGAAAAATGAGATATCCAAACCAGCATTAAAGGTGGTAGATTTCTCCCATTTCAAATCCAAAGTTGGTAGTAAGGAGTTGGCATATCCGGTTTGACCGTCGTAGATACCTTGACTTCCGTAAGCACCAAATACTCCGTAATTACTTAAAACATCTTGGTTACCATTAACACCGTAACTCAATCTTGGTTTTACCCTAGAAATGGTATTGCTAATGTTAGAATCCATAAAGAAGCTCTCGTTGTGTAAGTTCCATCCTACGGATACTCCTGGGAAGAAGCCAAATTTCTCGTTACCCAATCTAGAGGATCCATCACGTCTAAAGGTACCACTGATAAGGTATCTGTTGTCGTAATCGTACAATAAACGTCCAAAGGTCGATGTTAGTACATACTCGGTTTCAAAGCTGGACGGTATTCCGTCTGCTTCTGCACCTGCATTCAAGGTCGGGATTAAATCTGTAGGCGAGTTTCTGGTTCCTGCAGAAGTGCTAAAGAAATTGTCTTTATAATACTCAGCTCCCACCAAAGCGTTAAAATTGTGATCACCAACTCTTTTGGTGTAGTTAAGGGTACCCGTCAACTGGTTTCTTAGAGTTCTTCCTAAGCTAACAGAGGCAGCTCTTTCGGCTCTAATGGGACCAGTAGTGCTTCCTACCCTAAAGGCTTTATTAAAGTTCTCGTTGTGGTTGTTAATGGCAAAGTGACTACCATTCACAGCAAAGATTAAATTATCTAGGATGTTCCAGTCAAATCCTACGGATGCAGACAAACGCTGCTCTAGATTTTTTCTGATAAACTTATCTTGATAATATAATGGGTTACCAAAGCCTTGGTTTTGTCCCACGGCATAAATATCGGACCAAGTTCCATCAGGATTGTTGTCATAGGTTCTAGAAGTAGGTGCCTGACCTTGGAATCTTCTAAACACCGTGTCATCACCACCTAGTGGGCTACGGTTTAGGTTAGAGTGCGAATAAAGCACGTTGGAATTAATCTTAAAATTGTCTGTAATCCTATAAGATCCTGAAAACTTTCCAGAGTATCTTTTAAAACCAGATCCTAAAATCAATCCATCGTTATCCAATAAGCCTAAACCTAAGTAGTAAGTTCCTTTTTCGTTACCACCATCAAAAGATAGGTAGTGATCCTTGGAGGCGCTGTTCTGATAAATGCGATCTCCTACACTCTTGTTGTCAAAGAATAAAATTTGCTGATTAGGGTTTAGAACATCGGGAATCGCATTCCAACCAGGCTGATTTAATAGGTACTGGTTATCCGCAGTTAACAACTGGGTAGTAAATGGAGAGTTGGTAGTGTTTCCACCGGTTCCCATAGAATTGGCTCCATCTAAAAAGGCACCAAAAGATCCAGGGTTGTTAATAGCTTCCCTATACCAAGCAATGGACTGTCTGTTGTAATTAATGAAGTCTTCTGCACCAATATACTTTTGATCGTTGCGCTCCTCGTTCATACTGTATTTGTACTTGTAGTTGATAGAGGATTTTCCAGCTTTTCCGGTTTTAGTGGTTACCAAGATCACCCCGTTGGCGGATCTTGCACCATAAATAGCGGTAGCAGCTGCATCTTTCAGTACTTCTATAGACTCAATGTCGTCCGAGTTAAGTGCGTAAAAAGATCCAGGGATCCCGTCTATTAAGATCAGAGGGGAACCGGTGCCATCAAAATTAGTACCACCACGCAATACGATTTGTGGGGTAGAACCTGGTTGTCCGGTAGTGTTGGTTACACGTAAACCTGCAATCGTACCCTGTAGGGCTGTTGCGGCATTGGATCTTGTAGAAGTTTCCAAAATTTTTGTATCCAATTTAGATACAGAAGTGGTAAGTGTTGCCCTGGTCTGAGAACCGTACCCGGTTACAACCACCTCGTCTAACAAGGCAGCATCCTCTGATAAGGTTACATTAATAGTAGTTTGGTTTCCAACTGGAATGTTTTTGGTGGTAAAACCAATGTAGCTAAATACCAAAATGTCATCGTCACTTGCTTGAATGGTATAGTTTCCATCAAAATCCGATTGTGTCCCCGTGGTAGTACCTTGTACTAATACGTTGGCCCCAGGAAGGGGTTGTCCTGTGTCGTCGGAAATAGTTCCGCTGACTGTTTTCTGTTGTGCGTACAAACCTCCCATAAATAGAAAGGCCGTTAGTGCTAGCACATGCTTTAAGAGTTTGTTTTTGTGTATCATTTTGTTAGTTCTTATGTATTACATAATGCAATGATATTAAATAATGGTTTCTTAACAAAATATTTGCAGTTTTTTTTGGTGAATTATAAATTGTGATTTTATGATGTTTACCCCTGACAATGTGATATTCCTACATATAAATGAATGAAATATTGTTAAAAACTTATTCGGATCAATAAATTGAAAAGTTATATTAGCACTAGTAAAATATGGCTTAGGTGTAGATTGCTTGGGTTTTGTTTGAGGTGTTATTTAATAATTCTTCTAAAATTCCTTTTGTGCACCTCAATTTGTTTACCTAGATTTGTATTATGTATAACATAACAGCATTTGAAAAATGAAAGGACTTATAGCAGCGACCTATGCACCCATGCACCAGGATTCTTCGCTTAATGTAGAGATAGTACCGCAATATGCGGATTTCTTAAAAGGAAATGGGGTGAAAGGGGTTTTTATAAATGGGTCTACTGGAGACTTTACCTCTTTGTCCGTAGCCGAAAGGAAGGAAATTACGAAGGCTTGGGGTCAAAATAAGTCGAGCGACCTATTTGTAATAGATCATGTAGGGCATACTAGCTTGCAGGAAGCTAAGGAGTTGGCTGCCTATGCTGCTGATAAGGTAGACGGGATTGCTGCATTGGCTCCTTATTACTTTAGATTATCCGATATTAATAAGTTAGTAGAATATTGTAAGGAAATTGCCGCCTGTGCACCTAATATTCCTTTTTATTATTACCATATCCCTGTATTGACTGGAGCCAATTTTAATATGGCAGAATTCTTAGCGTTGGCAACACCGCAGATTCCCAATCTAGCCGGAATTAAGTTTACCAACAACAATCTTATAGATTATAAATACTCTAAGGAGTTTAATGGAGGGTCTGCTAATATTTTATTTGGATTTGATGAGATTTTCCTTGCTAGTCTTCCCTTTGGTGCCGATGGCTGGGTAGGGAGTACCTATAACCACTTGGCTCCATTGTACTTAGCTATAGAGGAAGCGTTTAATAATAATAATCATACATTGGCTGCAGATCTTCAGCAGAAATCCATGAAGTTTGTAGATGTCTTAAATGCAAAAGGTGGTTTTAACGGTGCTGCAAAATCCTTTATGAAGGCATTAGGATTGGATTTAGGTCCTAGTAGGTTCCCGCATACCACGCTAACGGAGGCTCAAATTGAAGAGGCGAAGTCAGAATTGGATGCTTTGGGAATTACTCCATATCTAGGTAAGGTATAAATAGTTCTACAATACACTGTTCTTTAATAAGGGCTTAACTATAAGGTTGTTTGGTGTTTAATGGAATTGAGTTGAGAAATTTTTATTTGCTTATTTTTTTAATGACTTTTTCCATGCATGCACAGCAAATAAAGGTGGCCTGCGTAGGGAACAGCGTTACCTATGGAACTGCAATTGAGAATAGGGAGCGTAATGCTTATCCAGTTCAATTGCAGCAAATGCTCGGGGATGTCTACAAGGTAGCGAACTTTGGACATCCCGGAGCTACTATGCTAAAAAAGGGGCATAAACCTTATTGGGATACCCCTCAATTTGATGCTTCTAAGGCTTTCTTGCCAAATTTGGTCGTAATTCATTTAGGGCTTAACGATCAAGGGAATAATAATTGGCCCGATCATAAGGATAGCTTTGTTTCCGATTATCTAGCGATGATTCAGGAATATAGAGAATTGCCTTCTTCCCCAGAAGTTATCATCTGTCAAATGTCTCCCTCCTTTTCTGGCCACCATTGGTTTGAAGAAGGGATGCGGGAGAATTATTTAGAGATTCAGTCTAAGATAGATCTCATAGGCCAACAAGCTGGAGTTCCTGTGATTAATCTTCAAGAGCCCTTGTACCGATTCCCGGAATACTATGCAGATGATCTTCACCCTGCCAAAGAAGGGGCTACCATAATAGCCAAGAAAATAGCTCAATTTATTAGTGGTGACTATGGAGGATTAGCACTTCCCATGCTTTACGGGGAGCAAATGGTTTTTCAAAGAAATATACCCTTGGTCATCAAGGGGGTGGCAAATGCCACGGACGAGATTACCATACAGTTTAATGGTAAAATCAAGCGCACCAAAGTTTCTCGCCATGGTCAATGGCAAGTTACCTATCCTGCACAGAAAGCGGGCGGTCCGTACCAATTGACGATTTCTTCCAAGCAATCGGGGGAAATCCATATTTCCGAAACCTATGTAGGAGAGGTTTGGTTGGCATCCGGGCAATCCAATATGGCTTTTAAACTGGCCGAGGAAAAGCAGGGAGCCTCCATCCTAAAGGATTCCATAAGCTCCAATATCTTTCTTTTTTCTATGGATCCAAAAGCGCACACTTCCAATCGCGCTTATACCAAGGAGGAGTTGGCATACTGCAATGCGGAAGGCTTTTTTAAACCTTCGGGCTGGAACACGGCTTTAGGGTCTAGCATGGAAAATTTTTCTGCAGTTGCCTACGCATTTGCCTATAATCTTCAAAAAGAATTAAAGGTGCCAGTAGGCATCATTTCCAATGCGGTAGGAGGATCTACCACTCAAAGTTGGATTAGTAGGGAGGCCATGGAGACCACCCATGAAACTATTAGTTTGCTAAACGATACCCATCGTCATCCCTTGGTGCAGCCGTGGGTAAATCAACGCAAGGAGAAAAACATGGTTGCTATGAGCCAATATCGCATTAAAGCTAGGCATCCCTTTGATCCTACCATGTTGTTCGACGCGGGGATTTATCCTATAAAAGATTTCCCCATTAAAGGAGTTATCTGGTACCAGGGAGAGTCTAATGCAGAACGGGAAATATTACATACCAAGCTGTTTAAAATGTTGGTGGCAGATTGGCGTAAGCATTGGAATAATCCCGCTATGGCATTTAATTATGTTCAATTAAGTAGCATCAACAGGCCTAATTGGGGGAAGTTTAGGGATTCGCAACGAAAACTTCTGTCCATTCCCAATACCGGAATGGCCGTGAGCATGGATGTGGGGCACCCCACAAATGTGCACCCCAAAAAAAAATGGGTGGTAGGCAAACGTTTGTCTAAGATTGCCCTGGCAAAAAATTACGGATTGGATATTCCTTTTTCCGGACCCTTGTTAGATTTTGTAAATGTACAGGATAAGGAATTGGAAGTACACTTTCTCCACGGGGAAGGATTGCAGACTACCAATGGAAAATCGGTAACGGATATTGAAATCGCCGGTGATGATAAGGTATTTGTAAAGGCAAAGACCCAAATAGATAGCGGGGTGTTACGGGTTTGGAGCAAACAGGTGAAAAAACCTAGATATGTGAGGTACGGTTATAGTTCCTATTCCGATGGGAATTTGACCAATGCCCATGGGATTCCAGCGTCCACGTTTTCCAATTTGATAGATTGAAAATTTAATAAATATTTAGATACCAACGTTTTACCGTTAAATATGAAGAAAATAGTTGATAAAATAAGGTGGTACTCCTGCAACGCTGGGTTAAATATGGGTGTGGTGCTATTATTTGCTTTAAGTGCCTGTGCTCAAGGAAAGCCGACGCAGCTTGCAGATAAATATCCGCTTATTCCCACGCCACAGGAACTAACTTATGGGAAGAAAGAGGTAACTTTTTCTGGATTACGTCTTGTAAACAACGACTTTAAAACAGCGGAGTTAGCTCCTGAAAAGGTATTGCGTACCGAAGGTCTGTGGACCGATAAAAAAGGACTGGAAGTAGAAATTTTACAAAATTCCAATCTCACCAACCAAGAAGCCTATACCTTAAAAATCGATAAAAAAATAACCATTACTGCCCCTACGGAAAAGGGAGCTTATTATGGTCTGCAGTCCTTGGCCCAGGTGATAAGGGAAAAGGGAAGGAGTTGGAGCTTGCCACAATTGGACATTAAGGATTGGCCCGCTTTTAAAATTAGGGGGTTTATGCACGACACGGGTAGAAACTACCAAAGTGTGGCACAGCTAAAAGAACAAATAGATGTTCTGGCTAAATACAAGTACAATATATTTCATTGGCATTTAACAGATGATCCAGGATGGCGTTTAGAAAGTAAATTATACCCAGAATTAAAAGCAGATACATCCTTTAGCAGGCATGTAGGGAAATACTATACCCAAGAAGATTTTAAAGAAATACTTGCCTACAGTAAGGAACGTCAAATAACGGTGATTCCAGAATTTGATATACCTGGGCACACCAGGGCCTTTAGAAAAGCTTTTGGGATAAAGACGATGAAAGAGGAAAGGGTGCTCCCCATTCTAATAGATCTTTTTGACGAGTTGATGTCACTTGCCGATGCCGAAGAAATGCCCTATATCCACATAGGGACCGATGAAGTTAGGAATGAGCCAGAATATGTGGAAGACGAGATGATTCTTACCTTAATGAACCACATAAAAGGTAAGGGCCGTGAGCTAATAGTATGGAAAGAAGGTATTGAAATTGAAGGGGATAGTACCTCTATTAATCAACTTTGGGCACAACACGAGGTACGTAAGGGACACCGATTTATAGACTCTAGGGCCAATTATATAAATCATTTAGATCCCTTTGCGGGAATGGCTCGTTTGTTTTTCCAACAACCCTGTAGACAGCCTACTGGAGATTCCCTGGCCTTGGGAGGAATATTGTGTGCATGGCCAGACAACAATGTGGCTAATGAACGCGATATATTAAAACAGAACCCCATTTATCCTTCTATTGTTTTTTATTCCGATGCCATTTGGAAGGGTAGGGAGAAAAACTATTTAGAGTATTGGGCCAAACTTCCACCGAAAGGATCCGAAGAGCTGAAAAGGTTTAAGGATTTTGAACAAAAAGTATTGGTACATAGAGACCATTTCTTTAAAGATAAAGAGTTTCCATATGTGGCCCAGACGGAAGCTTTATGGAAGATTATAGGTCCCTTTGATCATAAGGGCGACTTTACAGCCTCATTTCCTGTAGAGAAGGAGTTGCAATCTAGTTATACGGTAGATGGGACCACCTATAAATGGGATGATACTCCGGTAGGGGCAACCATACATCTTAAACATTACTTTGGATTCCCAGCAATAACGGAAGCCAAATCTGGAACCTATTATGCGCATACCAAAATTTATTCTCCAGAGGCGAGGGAACAGACTTTTTGGATAGGGTTTTATGGTTGGTCCAGGTCTGGAGGTAGAAGGGGAGGTCCGGCTCCTAGCCAAGGTCAATGGCATTTTACAGAACCAAAGATTTGGGTAAACAATGAGGAAGTTGCACCCCCAGTATGGCAACAGCCAGAGTTGGCAGTAGCAACCGATGAGATTCCTTTTATAGATGAGGATTATTTTTATAGGGAACCCGCCAAGGTAAAATTGAAAAAAGGTTGGAATACGGTACTTTTGAAGATACCCTATGGAGGCCGTTCTTGGAAATGGATGTATACGTTTATACCCGTGTCCTTGGATGGGAACAACGTTAGAGAGGTACAAGACCTTAAATACGACCCTTCATTTTAATTTAGAATAGTTATGAAGCAGTTTTTATTTCTATTGTCGGTAGGAATCTTGGTTACGAGTGTAAATGCCCAAACCTTTTCCGATCATTATTATCAGCGAAAGGCCTTGTTTGAATCGACCCCAGATACGGAGAACGAAATAATTTTTTTGGGAAATAGTATTACCGAAGGTGGGGATTGGAAAGCTTTGTTTCCCAATGTAAACGCGGTGAATAGGGGAATAAGTGGGGATGTAACAGCGGGTATCCTCAATCGGCTTTCCGAAGTGACTTCTTCACAACCCAAAAAGATATTTCTGTTGATTGGAACCAATGATCTGGCTAGGGGAAAATCCAAATCCTATGTGGTAGATCATGTGGCATCCATTTTGCATGAGATACAAAAAGATTCAGAAAATACGGAGATATTCTTACAGAGTATCCTGCCAGTGAATCCGAAGGTAGGCGACAAATTTTCCGGGCATAAAAGTAATCAGCAACTAATTATGTCGGTAAACCGGTCCCTAGAGGAGCTCGCTAAAAGGAATAATGTTTCTTTTATAGACCTTCATAAAAGATTTAGGAACGCTAAAGGAGCGTTAAAACCAAAGTTTACCTATGATGGCTTGCATTTGAGCAAGCAGGGGTATAAAAAATGGAAACGGGTCCTAAGACCTTATGTCAACTAAAAAATTAATCGGTTAATAGGCTAAGAACCTATAAATAACTACCTTAAAGAGATGATGAGAAAGAATAAATATTATGCAATTATTGCCATAATGGCTTTGGTATTAGGGTCTTGTGGAGATAAAACCAATGCTGAGCATATTAGTGGATTTACCTACGAAACTGGTCAACCCGTACTTCCAGTGCTCACTTTCAAGCAAAAGAATAAGGTGGTGGAAGTTAAATTGTCTATTCCCGAGCAAGGTTCGGACCTGGCAATAACCGCTATGGACTTTAACTTGGAAGGTACTACGGACCTGAGCGATATTACTGCGATGGAAGTATATGCTTCCTTTAAGGAACCTCGTTTTGAAACAGGTACCAAGTTTGGAGGAAGTAATCAAATAAAATCTCAAATACGGATTAAAGGTCATCAACCATTACAGGCTGGAGATAATTATTTTTGGTTGTCCATGGCATTACGGGATACGGTAGATTTATCCAATAAAATAAGTGCCAAAAGTGTATCCATTACCTTGTCTAATGGGCAGGTACTTAAGCCAACCTTAGAGAAGTCTACTACTTCGCAAAGAGTAGGGATAGCTTTAAGGCAGCATAATCAAGACAATGTGGATACCTATCGTATTCCCGGTTTGGTAACTACTAATAAGGGGACCTTAATTGCCGTATATGACAATCGCTATAACGGGCCCGTAGACCTTCAGGCCGATGTAGATGTAGGGATGAGTCGCAGTACGGATGGAGGAACTACTTGGGAACCCATGAAGGTTATTATGGATATGGGTGAATACGGTGGTAAACCTGAGGAGGAAAATGGAATTGGCGATCCCGCCATCCTAGTAGATCGCAATACAGGGACCATTTGGGTTGCTGCGGTATGGGCACATGGACATCCTGGAAAACGTAATTGGCATGCTTCCAATCCAGGTATGACCCCCGAAGAAACAAGTCAGTTTATATTAGTTAAGAGCGAAGACGACGGCCTAACATGGTCCGATCCAATAAATATTACTTCTCAGGTTAAAAAGCCAGAGTGGCAATTATTACTACAAGGGCCCGGAAAGGGTATTAGCCTGAAGGATGGTACCTTGGTTTTCCCTGCCCAATTTAAGGATAAGGATAGAATGCCTCATTCTACAATAATCTATAGTAAGGACCAAGGTACTACCTGGAAAATAGGTACAGGTGCAAGACCCAATACTACCGAGGCACAGGTGGTACAGTTAGATGATGGAAGTCTAATGCTCAATATGCGCGACAATCGAGGTGGAGCAAGGGCGGTGGCCATCACCAAGGACTTAGGAAAAACCTGGGAAGAACATGTTTCTTCAAGAAAAGCGCTAATAGAACCTGTTTGCATGGCTAGTTTAATCAGTTTTGATCATGCAGAGAAGGGAAGAATCCTTTTCTTTTTCAACCCAAATAATGAAAAGCGAAGAACCAATATGACCATCAAGACCAGTTTTGACCAAGGAGTTACCTGGCCAACTGAAAATCAATTGGAGCTTCACGAGGACGACTGCTACGGGTATTCGTGTATGACGGTGATCGATGAAAATCATATTGGTATTTTATACGAAGGGAACAAGGAGTTGTTTTTTGAAAAAGTAAATCTGAACGAATTGTTCTAGCATGATAGGTTGTCTAGGAAATTAAATAGTTAAAAATCCATACCAATGAAAAGCAAGCCAAGACCCTATGTATTAGCAGAAAACAATTGGAAATCCGTAAAGGAAATGGATTACGAGGTGGCCGTTCTTCCGTGGGGAGCTACGGAAGCACATAATTATCACCTTCCTTATGCGACGGATAATATTTTGGCCGAAAATGTAGCAGTTGCGGCAGCAAGGCAAGCCTGGGAAAACGATGCCAAAGTGGTAGTGTTGCCCACCATACCCTTTGGGGTGAATACAGGGCAGATGGATGTAAAGCTATGTATGAATATGAGTCCTAGCACCCAATATGCCGTTTTAAAGGACGTGGTTCAGGTATTGGATGCTCATGACATACGGAAGTTGGTGATAGTGAATGGGCATGGTGGAAATAACTTTAAACAATTTATACGTGAGTTGAGTTTGGAATTTCCCAAGGTATTTGTTTGCGCGTTAAATTGGTGGAACAACACAGATCCCCAACCATATTTTGAGGAACCCGGAGATCATGCCGGAGAATTGGAAACCTCCGTGGTTATGCACCTAACCCCAGAATGGGTTTTGTCTTTGGACCAAGCGGGATCTGGGAAAGGAAAAACTTTTAAAATAAAAGGATTAAAGGAAGGATGGGTAAGCTCCCAAAGGCAATGGACGCAAGTGACTGAAGATACAGGTGTTGGAAACCCTCAATTCTCCACTGCTGAAAAAGGAAAGAAATTCTTTGATGTTTCTGCAAAGAATATTGGAGCGTTTATGGAAGCCCTCTCCAAAGCAGATCTTGAGGATATGTACGAGTAAGTAAATGGAGGAGGATCCCTAAGGAATTCCCTAGGAGCTAATGGTTCAGGTAATTAAAGCTTGGGCTTTCTTCCAAAATGAAGCATGAGTAAAATTGAACAACTATAAATTAATAAACAGAAAATGAGAAAGTTATTTATCGGGCTGTTGTTATGTAGCAGCATGGTCCTTACAGGACAAACGGAAAACCATCAAATTGCCGATGGGGTAAAGGTGTACAAAGACCTATTTAATGCAGAGGAAGTAGATGGAGTAGCCTGTTTTAGGATTCCTGCTATCATTACAGCGCCCAATGGTGATTTAATAGCTGCTATTGACGAGAGAGTTCCTGGATGTGGCGACCTTAAATGGAGTAAGGATATCAATATTGTGATAAGAAGAAGTAGCGACAATGGAAAAACTTGGGGTGATATAGAAACGGTGGTAGACTTCCCTTATGGACAGTCTGCTTCGGATCCTTCTATGATTGTGGATGCAAAAACCAATGAAATATTTATGTTTTACAACTATATGGATTTGGACAAGGAAAGAGATGTATACTACTTCCATGTTGTGAAAAGTGCTGATAATGGAAAAACTTGGACGAAGCCCGAGGATATTACCAGTCAGATTGCCAAGGAAGAATGGCATAATGATTTTAAATTTATCACTTCCGGACGTGGAATCCAGACCAGAGATGGGAAATTATTGCATACTATGGTGAACCTTAACAGCGGACTACACTTATTTGCAAGTGACGACCATGGTAAATCTTGGTATTTGATAGATACTCCAATTCAGCCTGCAGATGAATCTAAGGTAATAGAATTGGCAGATGGTACTTGGATGATTAATGCGCGAGTGAATAATGCGGGGATGCGTTATGTGCACCGTTCTACGGATCAAGGGAAAACATGGACAACTACAGAAGAGCCACAGTTAATAGATCCAGGTTGTAATGCCAGTATCATTAGGTATACCGCTATAGAGGATGGTTACAAGAAAAACAGACTTCTTTTTTCCAATGCTAAAATGGAAAAAGGGAGAATGAATATGACCGTACGTGTAAGTTATGACGAAGGAGAGACTTGGACGGAAGGAAAAACTATTTACACCGGTAGTTCTGCGTATTCTTCTATGACCGTATTGGAAAATGGGGATATAGGATTGTTCTTTGAGCAAGACGGCTACTCTAAAAATCCATTTGTAAGCTTTTCTTTAAAATGGGCTACCGATGGAAAAGATAAGTACAAGAAGCCTTCTAGAAGAAAGAGAAAGTAATTTTTTAGACCGATAGCTCATAGAGATGAAATTGAGCTAAACCAATTGGAAAAAAAATAGCGGGCATTGCCCGCTATTTTTTTTCTTTGTTAAATACTCTATCAAAATGGGGTTCTAAATGTCTGCGCATGGCTACCCTAAAAGTTTCCGGGGTGCCCACTTTAAGATTGTCTAATAACATTCTATGATTTACAAATTCTCCGCTAGAATATTTATAGTCCTTTAAATTGGTATCGTTTAGGTGTACAAATTCAAATACAGGTAAGAGGAGATCCTGAAATTTTTGAAGCGTAGTGTTTTTAGACATTTCATAAAGTTTTCCATGAAATGCAATTTCCTTGTCCAGAGAAAATACACTCTGGTTGTAAGCGGCCTCTTCTTCTAACTGAACAATTTCTTCCAATTCTTCAAGATCGCTTTGGGTTTTATACTCAAAAAGGAAGTCGGCCATCCCCATTTCCATTATCATCCGTAATTCAAACAGGTTTTTTAAGGTGCCTGTTGCTAATAGGGTGGGATCTAACATACGCTCCAGATTATGCATAATATCCGGATTGGTCAAGATCATCCCGCGATGCTTTTTAGATTCAATAATGCCCAAGGTGCGTAATCGGGAAATAGCTTCCCTTACTACAGTGCGACTCACCCCTAGGGATTCTGCAAAATCCATTTCCTTTGGAATGGAATCGCCCGCCTTTAACTTATTCTCTTTTATAAACTGCAATAAGCGCGCCTCCACCTTATCTGCAAGTGATAAGGTCTCTAACGGCTCTAATTTCAACGATTTATCCATAATTTTTGGTAGGTTTATTCTGCAATTAACAAAGAGGTAAATTGCACAACTTGTAAAAATAGTATTGTATCATAAATAAAAAAATAATTCTGCTCTTAACTATTAAAGGAAACTACTGTCTAATATAAGAAATATTTTTAAATTTGTATTATGTCTAACATAAGATTATTATGAAAAATTCTGAGCTTTATAGAAATACCCTGCTGAACGATGTCATTCCTTTTTGGGAAAATCATTCCTTAGATACGGAAAATGGAGGGTACTTTACCTGTCTAGATCAAACTGGAGAGGTGTTTGATACCGATAAATTTGTGTGGCTACAGGGGCGACAGGCTTGGACGTTTTCCATGCTGTACAATCAGGTGGAGAAAAATCCAAAATGGCTTGAAATAGCAAAATCGGGTATCGATTTCCTTCGTGAACACGCCATGGATAAGGATGGGAATTTCTACTTTTCCCTTACTAAAGAGGGGAAACCCTTGGTACAACCTTATAATATTTTCTCGGACTGTTTTGCAGCAATGGCTTTTAGTCAGTACGCAAAGGCTACCGGCGACGAATCCATAAGGGAGTTGGCTAAACAGACCTATTACAATATTTTAAAGAAAAAGGACAATTCTAAAGGTGTTTATGAGAAAAACACGGATGCAAGACCATTAAAGGGGTTTTCGCTTCCCATGATCCTCTCAAATTTAGTATTGGAGTTAGAAGATGTACTAGACGCTGAAGAAATAGAAAAAACCATCGACTTTAGTGTTAGCGAAGTAATGGAGGTGTTTTTACAGAAAGATTCTGGGATTATTTACGAATTTGTTACTCCAGAAGGAAAACTATGCGACAGCTTTAATGGCCGTTTGTTAAATCCAGGACACGGGATTGAGGCCATGTGGTTTATGATTGATATAGGGGTAAGAAAAAATGATAAAGACCTAATAGAAAAGGCTACCCAGGTTATCCTAAATATTCTGGAGTATAGCTGGGATGAAGAGCATGGGGGAATATTCTATTTCTTGGATGCCAAGGGGAAACCCCCACAGCAGTTAGAATGGGACCAGAAATTATGGTGGGTGCATTTAGAAACCCTAGTAGCTTTGTCCAAATCTTTTGAGCATACAGGGAATAAGAAAATAGGGGAGTGGTACCAAAAAGTACACGACTATGCGTGGAGCCATTTTTCAGATCCAGAGAATGGCGAATGGTTTGGGTATCTTAACAGGGAAGGAAAGCCGTTATTAACTTTAAAAGGTGGTAAGTGGAAAGGCTGTTTCCACGTTCCAAGAGCTATGTTCCAATGTTGGAAGAGTTTCGAAAATATTGAGGCCAAAGGGCAAAGTTTATAAGGTAGTCAGTACTTTGAAGCTTATAAAAATGAAAAGGCCGATAATTTTAATTACCGGCCTTTTTTTTATACTGTACTCCTTTATAAATTTGAAGTGAGCTGTACTGATGTATTAATAGGTGACGTATTCTACAATATCTAGCCCGTATCCTACAATTCCTACTCGTTTAATATGAGACGAATTGGTTAGCAATCTAATTTTGGCGATATCTAGATCGTGCAGAATCTGTGCCCCAACTCCAAAATCTTTGGCGTCCATATCTACTTTAGGGGCCTTGTAAATTCCTTCTTTTTGTAACTTTTTTAATTCGCCCAATCTACCCAAGAGGTTCAGTGATTTGCTTTCTTGATTGATAAAAACGATAGCTCCTTTGCCCTCGGTGTTAATGGCATTGAACATGTCTTCCAACTTCTTATCGGGATTATTGGTCAGCGTTCCTAGGATATCGTTGTTAATTAAGGTAGAGTTTATACGTGTAAGTACCTTTTCATCTTTTTTCCAGCCTCCTTTTGTCAACGCTATATGCACCTGATTGTTGGTGGTCTGTTGGTAGGCCCTGAGTCTAAACTTGCCAAACCTGGTCATTATATCAAAATCCTCCTTTTTTTGGATTAAGCTATCGTGCTCCATTCGGTAGGCCACCAAATCTTCTATAGAGACAATCTTTAAATCAAACTTCTTGGCCACCTGGTATAACTGAGGTAGTCTGGCCATGGTGCCATCATCGTTCATAATCTCAACAATAACCCCAGCTGGCTGTAGTCCGGCTAAACGGGCAAAGTCTATGGCCGCCTCCGTGTGTCCGGTTCTCCGTAAAACCCCTCCATCTTTGGCTACCAGCGGAAAAATATGTCCTGGCCTTGCCAAATCGTGCGGTTTTAGGTCTTGTTTGGTCATAGCGAGCACGGTCTTGGCTCTATCTGAGGCAGAGATACCTGTGGTAACTCCTTCTCCCCGTAAGTCTACCGAAACCGTAAAGGCGGTTTCCATAGGATCCGTATTGTTATGAACCATCATATGTAAACCCAATTCCTTACACCTTTGTTCCGTCAGGGGGGCACAGATAAGTCCCTTTCCGTGAGTGGCCATAAAGTTGATCATCTCAGGGGTAGCTAGTTCAGCAGCTGCAATAAAATCGCCCTCATTTTCCCTGTTCTCATCGTCCACTACAATAATAACCTTCCCTTGCCTAATATCTTCAATGGCTTCTTCTATGGTATTTAGTGTAATGGTGTCATCCACTTTAGTTGTCATGCGTAGCAGTTTTATTAAACTTTTTAAATAATCCTTTAAAAAAATCTATAGTACTTCCAAAGGTCACCAAGCCTTTATCGGTGGTGGCCCGTCTTGTTAGAAAAACACCTAAAGGTAACATAATAAAGGTAGGTAGCCATGCCCCAATAATAGGATGGATGTTACCTTCCTTGGCATAGTTGCCAGAAAATACCCCAATAAAGTAATAGGTAAGAAATAATATAATAGCAATTACCATGGGTAGTCCTAGTCCGCCTTTTCGTATAATGGCTCCTAGGGGAGCTCCCACAAAAAAGAGGATTATACAGGATAGGGCCAAGGCATATTTTTTATGCAGCGATAGAATATGCAGACGGTAAATCTTGTATTTAATCTGTAATTCTTGTCGCTTTCCTTTAATAGTGGTTAAAATATTGGCTGTAGCCGTTTTTGCACTGGACAACAATTGCATTTTTTGATACTCCGGGTATAGGGAAACTATACTGTCCGTGGAAACCGTGGTCCCTAGGGAATCCCTTTCCCGCTTCTTCTCTGCAATTACTTTGGCCGATAGAGAATCTGGTTTATTAAGCTTTATAAAAGCACCCATTCTATTGACAATATTCTTGGAAAAGGCCGTTACCGCTTTAACATTGTCTTCTTGCAAAGAGTCAATGTCTTTGGACAAGCGCGTAATATTTTTCATTTTTTCCGTACTAATGTCCCGCTCCTCATTGAGGTCTACATCATTTAAATCGGAAACATCCTTATTAATGGTATAGGTTTTAAAATTGGCCTTTGCAAACGGATTTTTCAGTCGGCCCTGAGCGCTTTTGGCGGTCATTTCTTCATAATAGTTCCCGTCCTTGAGCACCAATTGAAGGATATCCGACTTCTCACTACTAATAAGTTCTCCGGATTCTGCTTTAATCACCGTGGTATTTACGCCCCTTCCAGATTTTTTGTGAATAATAACATTGTCTAGGAACCGATCTTTCTCCCCATATTTCCTATCTACCTTCATATTCATATCCGTTCCTTCCAAATCACTGAAAACCCCTTCCGTAATAATTGCGGCAGGCTTTACCTTGGCAATATTTCTCCGTAAGTTATAGATTTTCTGTTCTGAGATGGGGATGATGTTGTTGGCGAAATAGAAAGTAAGTCCGCCCAAAAAGGTTACAAATATGATAAGACCCAGCATGGACCGCTGCAGGGAAATACCCGATGCTTTCATAGCTGCAAATTCGTAGTTCTCGGCAAAGGATCCAAAGGTAAGGATAGACGATAGTAATACCGTTAAGGGGATTACCCGTTCCATGAGGTTGGGCAATAGGTAGAACATAAACTTGCCAATAATTAGCAGGTCTAGCCCCTTCCCAGCCAAGTCGTCAATAAATAACCATATCGTTTGAAAAATAAAGATGAACATCAATATTACAAACGAACTGAAAAAATTAAAGAGGAACCTCGATAATATATATCGGTCTAGAATTTTCAATGCTTTAATTTCTTATAATGTAGTACCCGTTTTCTATGTACTTGTCCTCATCAAAAGTAAATAAGGTTTTGGACAAAGGTTGGTCAATTTTAAAAGAATTAACAGTAATTGTGGTTTTGGTCCCGTTCTTACCGGTTTCTATTAACTTGTAAATATGCTTGGTTTCTACATCCACTCCTAAAAGGATCGATTTTGTTTCAGAATTACTATCGATGGGAGTTAGCTTTACAAACTGTATTTTTCTTCCCTGAACATTTTGTAGGATATCCCAATCGTAGCGATGTCCTTCCTTGTAAAAAGTCAACATTTTGGAAGGGGTGATGGTATTTTCATCGTCTATTTTTTCCTCTACGGTAACCTCTTCATTTTCTGGAACTACGGTATATACTTTCTTCCCGTCGTACAATTGTTTGGCACCCATATAATTAAACACATATTTATCGCCCTGCATAGTAACGTCTCCGCGGGTATCTGTGTTAATATTGGCCTCCTCGTTCCGAAGGGAGTACTTGAAATCCACAAAAATATTATCGTAGCTCATTACCTTATTGTAAACTTCATCCAATAGGGATTTGGCCTTATTAGAGTCTTGGGCCATGGCCATGGTACTGCTAATGGTAAATAGTACTAGGAGAAATAATCTTTTCATCTTCTTTTCTTTATCTATTTGTTAATGTCCTTTAGGGCGTTTCATTGCTCAGGAGCTGATCTAACGCAATCATATCTTGCACCAGTACTTGTCTCGCCTTACTGCCTTCAAACGGACCTACGATCCCTGCAGCTTCCAATTGGTCTATTATTCTTCCTGCGCGGTTATAGCCCAATTTTAGCTTTCTTTGGATTAACGAGGCAGACCCTTGTTGTGCAATAACAATTACTTCGGCCGCTTCCCTAAACTTAGCGTCCCTTTCGGAAATATTATAATCAATACCTGTGCCAGACTCGTCGTTTCCAACATATTCTGGAAGCATATGGGCATCTGGATAGGCTCTTTGAGACCCAATAAAGTCCGTAATCTTTGCTACCTCAGGGGTGTCAACAAATGCACACTGAATTCTAGTAACTTCGTTGCCCTGGGTAAAGAGCATATCTCCACGACCAATTAACTGATCGGCGCCTTGGGCATCTAGAATGGTCCTAGAGTCTATTTTGGAAGTCACCCTAAATGCTATTCTAGCCGGGAAGTTGGCCTTAATAATACCCGTAATCACATTTACCGACGGTCTTTGGGTAGCAATTATTAAATGTATACCTACCGCCCTGGCCAATTGGGCTAATCTGGCAATAGGGGTCTCTACTTCCTTACCGGCAGTCATAATAAGATCGGCAAATTCATCAATGACCAAAACGATGTAAGGAAGGAACATATGCCCGTCATTGGGATTTAATTTTCGAGCCTTAAACTTAACGTTGTATTCTTTGATGTTTCGCACCATGGCCACCTTTAATAGCTCGTACCTATTATCCATCTCTATGCAGAGTGAATTTAAGGTGTTAATTACCTTGGCGTTATCCGTGATGATGGCTTCCTCAGAATCGGGCAGTTTGGCCAAGTAATGACGTTCTATTTTGTTAAATAGGGTTAGTTCTACCTTTTTTGGATCTATTAGCACAAACTTTACCTCGGCAGGATGTTTTTTAAAGAGCAAGGATGTTAATACCGCATTTAATCCCACGGATTTACCCTGTCCTGTAGCACCAGCCATTAGTAGGTGGGGCATTTTAGCCAAATCTACTACAAAGGTCTCATTGCTAATAGTCTTCCCAAAGGCAATAGGTAATTGCATTTCGGCCTTTTGGAATTTGCTGGAGGCAATTACGGACCGCATGGAAACAATAGTGGCATTTTTATTGGGCACCTCAATTCCTATGGTTCCCTTCCCTGGAATTGGGGCAATAATACGGATTCCCAAGGCTGCGAGGGAAAGGGCAATATCGTCTTCCAAGTTTTTTATTTTGGAAATACGCACCCCAGCATCCGGGACAATCTCATATAAGGTTACCGTTGGTCCAATAGTAGCTTTAATCTGGGCAATGCCAATTTTGTAGTTCTTTAGGGTGTCTACAATCTTGTTTTTATTTTCCTCTAGCTCCTCCTGGTTAATGGTAATTCCGCCCGAAGCACCGTGATGGTCTAGGAGATCCAAAGTCGGAAATTTGTAATTCCCTAACTCTAGAGTGGGATCAAATTCCCCAAAATCTTCCACCAATTTACTGGAGATATTATCCACCTCTTCGGTCTCTTCGTTTATTTTCTCCACTTCCATAGCGATGGTCTCCTCCTCATGGCCTACATTAATTTGGAGTTCATCTTCTGTTTCCTCCTTCTGTATTGGGGGAATGTCTTTCTTATGGGTATAGGTATCCATGGAAACCACGGCTTCTTCCTCTTCTTCTTCCGTTAGCGCGAAATTCTCCTTATCTGCAGCAACGGATGAAATAGGGGAGGGATCTGTAGCTGTTTTAAATTCTGAAGCCACCGATTTTTTCTTCTTTTTTATGTAGGCTACAGCTGCCTCTGGTGAAAATTGAAAGAATCGCACCAATATTACAATCAGTCCAAATAACAGTAAAAGAAATACCCCTATTTTACCGCCATAATCTTGTAGGAAGTCGTTTATTTCAAAGCCTACCATACCGCCCAAGAGGGGTTTGGATGGGGCGAAAAATCCGAAGGCAATGGATATCCAAATGATAAAGACCAATCCCCAGTACCATTTTCTGAGCAGCCCTTGTTTGGAGAGGCTGAAAAATAAATGAGTCCCAGAAATAAATATAAGGAAGGTGAATATGAGGGACGAGATACCAAATCCTTGGTAGAGGACTAAATGCCCTATACTGGCCCCAAACTTATTTAAAAGGTTTTTAGCTTGTTCTTTCCTGTTAGAAAACTCACTTAGGATGCTTTGGTCATCTTGCCAAGTGAAGTAAAAGGAAAGGAAAGAAAAAAACAGGGCTACGCCCAGCAACATCAACAAACCACCCAAAATAACCTTGTTCTTTTTAGATAGTTTAAAGGGGAAGCCTTTTTTGGTAGGGGTCGACTTAGATTTTCTTGCCTTCTTTGTCATTACATCTTTTATTCTGGGGGCTAAATTACAAATTTACTGGTATACGGAACTCTACTTTTTGCCAATCTATAGGGGTTGGCCATGGCTTATCCCTATGTGGGGCTGTTAGCGACTGTATACCAATCAACTCCATTTATCCACATATATTTTATAGTTGCAAGAAATAATAAGGATCTCAAAAAATCTTTGGAATATAGATAATGAGTCCAACAACGCAGGCGGCGATCGATACTAGAAGAACTGCACCGGCCGCTATATCCTTTATAAACCCAATTCTTGGATCGAAATTGGGCTGCACAAAATCGGATAGTTTTTCTATAGCCGTATTCATTCCCTCTATTCCGAGCACCAAGGCGATGGCAAGAACTTGTAGGCTCCATTCTGTACCAGAAATGTCAAAATAAAAGCCTGCAGCGGTCATTATCAAACTAATAAAGACCTGAACCTTTAAACTGGCCTCGGTCTTTATTAGTAATATAGCGCCTTTCACCGCAAAACCTATGCTGCGGATCCTATTGACAAGGAAACTTTCCTTAGGCATTCAATAAGGCTTCTAATGCTGCTTTGTAATTGGGCTCATCTACGGTCTCTGCTACTTGCTCCGTGTAGAGAACTTTCCCTTCTTCATCCAAAACTACCACAGATCTGGAAAGAAGTGGGGCAAGCGGACCGTCTGTAAACGCTACCTTATAAGCTTCGCCAAAATTTCCATCTTTAAAATCGGAAAGCATTTCTACATTTTCTATTCCTTCTGCACCACAAAAACGTCCTTGTGCAAATGGAAGGTCTTTGGAAATACACAATACTACGGTATTCTCTAATTCGGCCGCTTCTTTGTTGAAATGACGTACAGATTGAGCGCAGGTTCCGGTATCTATGCTGGGAAAAATGTTTAATACTACCTTTTTTCCTTTGTAGTCGGATAAGGTGGCGGAGGAAAGATCTCCTTTAGTTAAAGTAAATGCCGGAGCATTGCTGCCTGTGGCAGGCAAAGTTCCTATTGTATTGATGGGATTTCCCTTAAGTGTTACAGTAGCCATGATTCTTAGTTTTAATTTGCCGTGAAAATAAAAAATATATAGCGTAAATGTAAGCAATCATGGATAAAAAAGTAGGTTGCTACAGTTTATGCGAAGAATTGGGGTATTTTAATCAAAAAAAGCCGTTTATAAAAGGATTTCCTATTTATAAACGGCTTTGTATTTTATTTGTTAGACCGGTACGCCTAGAGTACTTACTGGTCAATAGATCCCAAAACCCTTTGCATAAACTCATTGAGGGCATCTTTTTGGGATTTGCCTTCTTGAATGGACTTGTTGACTTCCAACGCTCCATATAGATTTGAGATCAATTCTCCTATAACATCCAGTTCTTCGTCCTTTAAGGAAGATACCTCCGAGATAGACTCTAAAGTTTCTATGGTTTCCAAAACATAGTCCTCGTCATTTTCGGCGATGAACTCGGTAAGTTGCTTAATTACTGGTAATTTCACTAATCAAATCTTTTAGCACATCGTGCTTGTTAGTCTGTACCTGATTCTTGATCTCCCCATTCTCAAAAACTGCAAACGTAGGTAGGTTATCTACCTTGGCCAATTTTCTGGACTCAGGAAACTTTTCAGCATCCGCAAGTACAAAGGTGATCCCTTCATTTTCGGAAGCTTCTTTTTTAAACTTAGGCTTCATAATTCTACAGTTACCACACCATGTGGCAGAATACTGTACAACTACCTTTTTATTCTGATCGATAATCTCCTTAAGATTATCATTTTCTAATTCTAATATCATATCTCTAAATTTTTAAATTCGTACTTAAAGAAGAGGAGTCCATTACTTTAATGGACTCCTGATACTTATTGATAGCTCTTAGTTAGAATGAGTGGCCAAGTAACTAGCTACTCCGTCTCTATCAGCAGTCATTGCTTCTTTGCCTTCTTCCCAGTTTGCAGGACAAACTTCTCCTTTTTGCTGAACGTGGGTATAAGCGTCAATTAAACGAAGGTATTCGTTTACGTTTCTTCCTAAAGGCATATGGTTAATTCCTTCGTGGAATACAGTACCTTCCTCATCAATTAAGTAAGTGGCACGGTAAGTTACGTTGTCACCTTCAACGGTTACTACACCAGTCTCTTCGTTGTACTGCTCATTGGTGATGTCTAAGATACCTAGGGTAGAAGCAAGGTTTCTGTTGCTATCTGCCAATATTGGGTAAGTAACACCTTCAATTCCTCCATTTTCTTTGGAAGTGCTTAACCAAGCGAAGTGAACTTCTGCAGTGTCACAAGAAGCACCGATTACTATGGTATTTCTACTTTCAAACTCGCTCAAAGCATTTTGGAAAGCGTGTAATTCTGTTGGACATACAAAGGTGAAATCCTTTGGGTACCAAAACAGGAGTACTTTCTTATTGTTTTTTTTGGCTTCTTCTAAAACGTTCAGTTTAAAAGTATCGCCCATTTCATTCATTGCGTTTACACTAAGATCTGGAAATTTTCTTCCTACAAAAGTCATATGTTTAATTTTTATTGTTGATTTCTGATACAAAATTACAGCTTATATCAAGCTTTGGAAGAAATTTGGATCTAAAAAATTTATAAGGTTATAGCTTTAATAGATGGCTCACTATTACTACGGGGGTCAATCATGGTTTTGTGAGGTTTATATGGGGTTTTAGGACCTGTCTTCCTCCTAAACCCGCTATATCGGTACGGTTGTAATGAACAGGAATTTAATGAATGTTCCTTAGTGTTTTAATGCTAGTGTGGCTCAATGGTAAACACCTATTTATTTAATATTAAGCCGTAGCGATTATTTAACTAGAAGGGAGCTCATTTATAGGCTAAATGTATAACATAGCTGATGCTGTAAAAAGTATTCCCAATGTGAATTACGCTCCAATGAGGTAATTGCCCTTGGAAAGATAGACCATTAACTTTTAGCGAACTCCATCGTATTGTTGGCCAGCTGTTTTATCTTAATATTAAAGGCAGCAAAAATTAACGTCATAAACGGACTCAACCAATTAAATATGGCATAGACGAAATATTCTGCCACGCCTATTCCCAATACTCCGGAATGGTAGGCACCACAGGTATTCCACGGTATAAGCACAGAGGTAACTGTTCCAGAATCTTCCAAGGTACGACTAAGGTTTTCTGGGGCTAAGCCTTTTTCTCGATACGCTTTTGTAAACATCTTACCGGCAACCACAATGGATAGATACTGATCCGAGGCGGTAAGGTTCAATGCCAAACAACTGGCAACCGTACTGGCAAATAAACTAAAGGTGGATTTTGCTAAACTTAAAAGGGCACTACTAATTCTTGCCAGGGCACCAATGCCATCCATAACCCCTCCAAAAACCATGGCGCATATAATTAACCAGATTGTCCCCAGCATTCCTGTCATTCCCTTGGAAGAAAATAGATCGCTCAGGACCGCATTTTCGGTGGCAATATTAGTCTGTATAGTGATAGCGTTCATTATTCCCCGATATCCGGATTCTATAGTAAGCGATGAGGCTCCAGTGAGCTCCATAACAATATTGGGTTGGAAAATTAAGGCGAATACTGCTCCTAATAAGGTACCTACTAACAAAGCCATAAGGGGAGGAGCCTTTTTAAGAATAAGAACTACTACCGCTAGCGGCACCAAAAATAGCCATCCATTAATGTTAAAGGTTTGCTCTATAGAATTCATTATCTCTTGGGTGTCTGCCGTACCACTGGTATCCAAGGTGAAGCCTAGGATGACAAATACCAATATAGTAACAATTATAGTAGGAACTGTGGTAAGAGCCATATACTTAATGTGGCTAAATAGTTCGCTACCAGCCATGGCAGGTGCTAAGTTGGTGGTGTCACTTAAAGGCGACATTTTATCCCCAAAATACGCTCCAGACAAGATGGCGCCTCCAGTCATCCCTAAGGGAATTCCCAGGGTGGTGCCAATACCTACCAGAGCAATACCCACCGTAGCCGAAGTGGTCCATGAGCTTCCAGTGGCCACGGAAATCACCGCACAGATTATAACACAGGCAGCTAGAAAAATAGTGGGATTTAAAATTTGAAGTCCATAATAGATCATGGTGGGGATAATTCCACTGATAAGCCAAGTACCAGAAAGCGCCCCTACCATAAGTAGGATGAGTAAGGCACCCGTGGTAGATTTCACATTATCTGCCACCTCGGCAATCATTTTACCGTAGGGGACCTTATTTAACACCCCTACAATCGCCGCAACAGCACCTCCCATAAGAAGGATAAATTGGTTAGAGCCACCCAGCGCATCGTCTCCAAAAACAAAGACATTATAGGATAGCATTCCTACCAGTGCAAATACAGGTATGAGAGCTTCCCAAATATTTAATTCCTTGTTTTCTGTAATATGTTCATTTTCAGTTTGGCTGGGGGTAGGGCTTTGGTTTTGCATCTATCTGTTCTTAGTTCCTGGGTAATATTACGATTTTGCCCAATGTTCTGCAAGCCTAAATGAAATAGGTTCCAATTTGGGCACCCCCATTTCTAGACAATGCCCCTTTATATCCTTGTTAAGGTAAACACCTCTTATGCATATAATTGAAATGGTATAATTTTTTACCAGTGGCTAGTAATTATTGGTGAGACAAACAAATTGTTTAAAGGATACCCAACTCCTTAATACAACTTTTCATGGTGGTATAAGTACGCTCAATATTATCATCCAGCCCTATAGAGAAGCGAATCAGTCCATTGGAAAGTCCCATTTCCAATTGTTCTTCCATCGGAATCTCGGAAGAGGTAGAAGAGCCTGGTGCACTAAAGAGGGTTTTGTAAAATCCGAGGCTTACTGCTAAATAGCCAAGGTTTTTCTCTTGCATTAGCTCCATAAGTGCGTTTGCCTTTTCCAAAGAACCAACATCAAGGGTTAATAAGCCTCCATAGCCGTATGCTGCATTGTATTGTTGAATCATGGTCTTATGGTCTTTGTGCGATGCCAATCCGGGATAACCTACCTTGAGTCCGTCCTCTTCAAATTTCTGGGCCAAATACAGTGCATTTTCACTGTGTTTTTTCATTCTAATATGTAGGGTTCGCATATTTTTTAAGATAGATGCCGCCCGTAAACTATCTAACGTACTCCCTAAAAGCATTCCCGCACCAGAATTTACATCTTTTAGACTAAGACAGAAATCTTTAGTACCACAAACGGCTCCAGCAACACAGTCGCTTGTTCCATTAATAAATTTAGTGAGGCTATGAATTACAATATCGGCCCCTAATTTTGCAGGGGTAATAGATAGGGGAGAAAAGGTGTTATCTACCACCAACGGAATACCGTGCTTTTTTGCAATGCGAGACATCGCTTCAATGTCCGTTACCTCTAGCAGGGGATTACTGACCGACTCACAGTAAATCATTTTTGTTTTTTGCGTAATAGCCTTGGTTACCGCCTTTGTATCCGTGGTGTCCACAAATGAAATGCGGATATCAAATTTCTTCAAAAAGTTCTTCATGAAAGCATAGGTGCCTCCATAGATTGTTCTACTGCTAACAATATGGTCTCCCGCGTTGCACAATTGTAAGATAACAGCTGTGATGGCCCCCATACCACTGCCTGTTACATTAGCAGTTTCCGTACCTTCCAGGGCCGCTAAAGCCTCTCCTAAATATAAATTGGATGGGGAAGAGTGTCTGCTATACAGATAGCAACCCTCCGTGTTCCCTTCAAAAGTATCGAACATGGTTTTGGCTGACAAAAATGTATAGGTGGAAGAATCGGAAATGGAGGGATTAACTCCACCAAATTCTCCAAAATATTGTAAGTCTTGTAAATGATCGGCACCTTTATACTTCATGATATATCTTTTTATTTATCTATAAATTTATGTATTTATAGTGATGTAATCAATGAAATAGCTAATTTGCAGTATATAAAACTAAATGAACGTTGTATTTAGATTTTATTTCTACTAATCCAATATTGGGGTTTTTAATACCGAAAATATATCAGCATGAAATTGGACGCAACAGATTTAAAGTTATTGAGACTGCTGCAACAGAATAGCAAGCGAACCACTAAAGAGTACGGCTTGTTGTTGGGGCTTTCAGTTACCGCAACCTATGAACGTATAAGGCGTTTAGAGAAAACGGGGGTGATTACCAAGTACGTAGCCCTGGTAGATAAGAAGAAGGTGAATAGATCGTTTGTAGTGCTGTGCCACGTAAAGCTAACACAACATACAAAAGATCATATAGCCCAGTTTGAGCGGGAAGTGCTTCAATTGGACGAGGTGGTGGAGTGCCATCATATTAGTGGCGATTACGATTATATCCTTAAAATATATGTGGGGGATATGGAAGCGTATCGCGACTTTATGGTGACTAAGCTTACGGCCCTAAACCATATAGGTAGTACTCAAAGCGCCTTTGTTATTAAGGAGGTGAAAAACAACACGGAAATTCCGCTCTAAGCCCTAAAAAAATAAAACCATCTTAATTTCGCAAACTTGCTTGGTTGTGCAACCACAAAACATTTGTATTTTTGTTTCAATTAAGTTAAAACTAATCTTTATCAATACATTAATAATATGACCCAATACGATGTAGCCATTATTGGCTCCGGTCCTGGAGGATATGTCGCTGCTATTAGATGTGCCCAATTAGGAATGAAAACCGCAATTATAGAGAAGTATTCCACCTTAGGGGGCACCTGCCTGAACGTTGGTTGTATACCATCCAAAGCTTTGTTGGATTCTTCGCATCATTATGAGGATGCAGTGAAGCATTTTGAAACACACGGTATTGACATTCCGGGTGAAATAAAGGTAGATTTGGAAAAGATGATTTCCAGAAAACAATCTGTAGTGGACCAAACCTGTGATGGGGTAAAATTCTTGATGGACAAGAATAAGATCACTGTATACGAAGGCTTGGGAAGTTTTAAGGATGCTACGCATATTAATATTGCCAAGGCCGATGGGGAAACAGAAACCATTGAGGTAAAGAATGTAATTATAGCTACTGGTTCCAAACCATCGAGTCTTCCTTTTATAAAGCTAGATAAAGAGCGTGTAATTACCTCTACGGAAGCATTGAAACTGAAAGAAATTCCAAAACATTTAGTAATCATCGGAGGAGGAGCTATCGGATTGGAACTGGGTCAGGTATACAAGCGATTGGGTGCAGATGTGACCGTAGTAGAATTTATGGATCGTATCATTCCAGGAATGGATGCAGCCTTATCCAAGGAGTTAACAAAAGTGATGCGGAAGCAGAAGGTGAAATTCTTGGTATCGCACAAGGTAAAATCCGTGGAGAACAATGGCAACGAGGTAGTTATTAAGGCTGATGATAAAAAAGGAGCCGAAGTAGAACTGAAAGGAGACTATTGTTTAGTTGCGGTAGGTAGAAGACCTTTTACCGAAGGTCTAAATCTAGAAGCTGCAGGAGTACAATTAGAGAAAAACGGCACCATAGCTGTTAATGATCATTTACAAACCAATGTTCCTAACATATACGCAATTGGCGATGTAGTTCGTGGTGCTATGTTGGCGCATAAAGCGGAGGAGGAAGGAACTATGGTAGCCGAATTATTGGCGGGACAAAAGCCTCATATAGATTATAACCTTATTCCCGGGGTGGTTTATACATGGCCAGAAGTAGCGGCTGTTGGTAAAACCGAAGAGCAATTGAAGGAGGAAGGAACTCAGTACAAAGTGGGGCAGTTTCCAATGAGAGCATTGGGACGTTCCCGTGCTAGTATGGATTTGGACGGATTTGTAAAAATTCTTGCCGATAAGGAAACCGATGAAGTACTTGGGGTACATATGATAGGGGCTCGTGCGGCCGATTTGATTGCTGAAGGTGTTACAGCCATGGAATTTAGGGCATCAGCCGAAGATATCTCAAGAATGAGTCACGCGCACCCTACCTATGCCGAGGCAATTAAGGAAGCAGCGCTAGCAGCAACCGAAGATCGCGCTTTGCATATCTAAACAGCATTTTAATTATAGCTAACACATAAAAAAAGACTTGTTGGGTTTCCATCAAGTCTTTTTTTTGTTCAAGGTTTAATGTTTTAGGTTCAAGGTAGCGCTTTCCAGATATTTCATGGAAACATGTAACTACATACGGGAAAAGGTATGGCATTCGGTTCTGCAAACGTTTAGCGGGTGGTTTCTGGCTCCAAGACGGTACTTGCAAATGAACAAGTTTAAGGTCTCTTGTGTATCTTTCTGCATTAGATTATGTAATTAGCTGTTAACTTGATAATTGGCGCGGTTGGAAATTATCAAATAATGCTTCATAAAGCTAGAAATATAGATTTGCGTTATTTCGCTACACGTATGAGTCACCAAATCTATCATCTAACTAACTGCGCAAATCTCTGTTAGCAGCTGATTATGTTTTATTGTTCCTTAAGTCATTCTCACTTATTTTAATGAAAACATCTAAGTTAACTGGAATTATCTTTTGTTGTTTTTTGTAACTGATGGGTTAAGCGCTTATAGTCAATTATTTTCCCATATCTGCTTTTCATTTCTTTTGCTCGCCCAAAAGAAACGAAACAAAGAAAAAGGCGCCTTATCCAATGAATTTTTTCGACAAAGAGGTCGAAAAACCATGACCGAAACTCCGCGTCGCTACGTGCCTACGCTCCTGATCTCGGAGCTTTCGCTCATTATTCTGCGGATAAGGAGTTTCGCTTCGCCATTTAGGTAGTATATTCCTAAGAAAACACCTGAAACTATGTTAGCTAAAGTTCGCGTTCTCGGGCCCGCCCGGGTGAGGGACTCACTACTCAAATCTAAATACTAGAAAATTGTTCACTGCAAAACTGATTACCGATTGCTATTCACTGAACTAATTGATTGCCGTTCACTGGCGATTGAACCCTTTAAACGTGGCTTGGACTCCGCTATTAGTTTAGTATTATTAAATCAGGTCCAAATCACTCTCATTCACCTTATTTCATCAATCACTTCATTTTCAAACTAACACATTTCCAAATTGTCACATTAATTCGCGTTAGCTATTGCAGCGGCAACCTTTTTTGACCAATTAGCGTTTGATCCTGCAAGGTTTGCCTAACCTTGTAGGTATTTTGAACACCGCTTGTATAGGGAAAGCGGATGATATGAAATAAAAATACCAAACAAAAAAGTTATAGCGGAAAGAGCGACCCGATAGGGGAACGCCCAGCAAAAAAATAACGAACAAGCTCGTCAATAATAAATAGATGAGGAAGGTATAAAATTAAAAAAAGTCCCGAGGCTTAATACCAACAGGACTTTCCTTTATTTCTAGCGTAGTGTGTAATTGAAGTAACTCACTACTCTGTGCTCAATACTAAATCTGCTTATGTGATCCATCACAAAAAGGAGGGTTCTTAGTGAGTTTACAAGTACAGAAATAGGCGGTTTTCTCTTCCGTAGCAACATATGCTAGGGGAGGGGTGGCTTTTTTTGCCCTGTGGGACCCATCGCATAATGGCTGATTAATACTGTGACCACAAGTACACCAAGAATATCTTTTATCTACCTCCATGGCTATTGCCACAGGAGAGTATTTTTTAATAGGTTCGCTCATAATTAATATTTTCCGCGAACATAAGTCAAACCATCATAATAAGGGGTATTGGTATACTAATTCTTTACCATTCTAAATAAGCGTAGCAGACTTGTTTTAGATTTAGACCAAATGATTCCTAAGCCAGGGAAACTTTCCATTCCCAGCCATACGGCTAGTTTGTTAGACACTGCCTTAACGCCCGTGGCCAAATGAATTTTAATCTGTGCCTTGTTGGCTTCATATTTTAAGGATAGTATGGTGGTCACGATCATAAAGGCAACTGCTGACGGAATCACAATAGAAGGGGCTAAGGAGTGATGGAAATAGCGGTATAGGCCCAAACCGGTAAAACTTCCATATAGGATTATAAAGTGAATAACGTATATGGAGAGGGTGCTTTTACCAATATTCAATAAGGTATTGTGCGTCAGAAACCTTCTGAAAAACATAAAAACGGCAAACACTATAAAAACATCACCCAATCTAATGAATAGATAATTGTTAAGGTAAATCTTAGAAAACAAAGCCATTCCTGTTAGGTTGGATAGGGATAAAAAGAAGGGTGAGGAAAAATAAATAAGTAATGTCCCTATCCCTAAAAAGCTGAGGATGGCTACAGGGTATAAGTAAGTGCTATTTCTAAATCGATAAAACCAAACTGAAAGGAATGCTCCAATACTTGCATATCCAAACCAAGGAATAATGGTAAATACAGAACCATGGGCTTTGGTAAGGTAATTGGCCAAGAAGCTAGGCATATAATGATGTGGGTATTGTTTGTAATAGGGTTCCATTACAAACAGTACTAGGGTAAAGATTAAAAGTAGGGCTGGAAAAAAATACCTGCTCCTTTTGGTTGTTAACAGATAGATCCCAATAATCCCCAAAATAGAAACCCCTATACAATGAAGTACGTCCACTAAGTAAAAAGAGTCGTAAATCTGTCCGTTTAAGAGGCCAAATATGTTTAATCTTAGTAGGTAGCCAATTATAATCAGCTGTAGGCCTCGTTTCACCCCCTTCTTAACGCGCGGGTTGCTTAAGCCAACGTTATCTGCCTTTATAAGTAAGTAGGTAAATATAAACCCAGATACCGTAAAGAAAACTGGCGCGGTAATTCCTCTGAAATACCTCCAAATGGAATAATAAGTATTGGTATTGTCCCTATAGGCAGTATCTAACAAGCCATCTACAAAATGCCCTTGCAGCATCATTAAGATTGCCCAGGCTCTTATAGCGTCTATAAAATATAGTCTTAAATTGGAATTCCCCATTAATTGTGAATGATAGTTGTATGTGACTGTATACCAGTAGGGTTGGTGATTGAAGGTGTAAAATTAGATAATTTGCTCGCAATTCAATCCATTTTGCGGTATTTTCGTTGTAATAATTAAAAAAAAGGATGTCGAAACTACTAGCATTTGCCGGAAGTAATTCCACCAAGTCCATCAATTTCAAATTGGTGGAGCATACTGCTTCCCTGATAACCGATAAGGAAGTGCGCACCTTAAACATGTCGCAAATAAGTCTTCCCGTCTTTAGTGAGGATTTAGAGAAAGAAGAAGGATATGCTCCAATTATAAAGGAGTTGTTAACGGAAATAAGTCAAGTTGAAGGCCTTATTGTCTCCGTGAATGAACACAATGGGTATCCCTCCGCTTTTTTTAAGAATGTATTAGACTGGCTCTCCAGGGTAGATAGAAGTTTTTTAAAGGATAAAAAAGTGCTATTAATGGCAACTTCCAAAGGGAGGGGAGGAGCTCTAAATTCACTGGAAGCAACGCAAAAGCTATTCACAAGATTTGGGGGAGAAGTAGTAGCTACCTTTTCTTTGCCCTCATTTAATTATACCTTTACCCCAACTGAGGGAATTACAGACGTGGAGCTCAAACAAGCGCATCAGACTGCTTTGGGAAAATTCCTTTCTAAAATTTAAAATCTTTTGCGAAAAAAGGCATCGTTTACGGTTGAGGATATAAATCGGTTTAAAACCAATTTGCTACAATGGGCCCAGCAGTTTGATGAGGTGGTCTGGCAAGATAGCAATGGACATCATGGGGAATACCATTCCTTTGATGCCATCCTTGCAGTGGATGGACTCACCTCCATGGTGACCGATTATGAAAATGCCTTTGAGGATTTAAAAACCTTTCAGTCTAGCACTAAAGATTGGATCTTTGGTTATTTGTCCTACGACCTTAAAAATGATGTAGAACGATTATCGTCCTCCAATTACGACGGCTTAGAATTTCCAGACCTATTTTTCTTTCAACCTAAAAAAATCATTTTTCTTAAAGGTAACCTAGTAAGCTTTCACTATTTAAATATGGTGGATGAAGAGATTGAGGAGGATTTTAAAGACCTTAATAGTTCCAGTACCACTTATTCTCAAAATAGGCTTCCCCAAACAGCGGTTTCCATTAAACACAGAATCGCCAAGGAGGATTATTATGCCAACGTAAAAACCATGCTGAACCATATTCATAGAGGGGATATCTACGAGGCTAATTTTTGCCAAGAATTTTATGCAGAGGGATTGGAAATAGACCCTGTAGCAACCTATTTTGGGTTAAATGCTATTTCGAGGGCTCCATTTGCCACTTTTTTAAAATTAAATCACCACTATCTATTGTCTGCATCACCGGAACGATATCTTAAAAAACAGGGAACGAAGGTGATTTCCCAGCCTATTAAAGGTACCGCTAAAAGAGCAGATGATGTTGCCGAGGATTCGAAATTGGCAGCTACCCTGGCCGCTGACCCAAAGGAAAGGGCAGAAAATATTATGATTGTAGATCTAGTACGGAACGATCTTTCCAAGAGCGCGCTGAAAGGCACCGTGCAGGTAGAGGAATTGTGTAAAGTATATTCTTTTGATCAGGTGCATCAGATGATCTCTACTATAACGTCTAAGGTGGCTCCCAATAAAAACCCGATAGATATTATTAAAGAAACTTTTCCCATGGGTAGTATGACCGGGGCGCCAAAAGTTTCGGCCATGAAAATAATAGAGGCTTTAGAAGCTACTAAAAGGGGACTGTACTCTGGAAGTGTGGGGTATATTAGTCCGGAGGGCGACTTCGACTTTAATGTTGTTATCAGGAGTATTCTTTATAATAAAAATAAATCCTATGCCTCTTTCTCGGTAGGGAGTGCCATCACTGCAAAAGCCTCCCCGGAAAGGGAGTATGAGGAATGCCTGCTAAAGGCAAAGGCCATGCAGCAAGTTTTGGAAGATGTGCATAACCATAGGGAAGATCAACGCTAGGTTTCTAGGTGAATCACAAACCAGTATAGTAGATAAATGGATATATGGAAACTATAACCCTTCCGTTAAAGTATAAGGATACCACAATATACTGCTGGTACGTGCCACCGCCAATAGTTAAGGGTTTGGTGGTATTAGTACACGGTTTTGGAGAGCATTCCGGACGCTATTTCCCCGAGGTGGTGCCCACCCTTCTAGATATAAACATGGCGGTAATTAGTTACGATAATTTTGGTCACGGCCAGTCGGGAGGAAAAAGAGGGGATTGCCCTAGCTATGGAGCCCTTATGGGGTTATTAGACGCAGTAGTAGCTAAAGGTAAAGCCCTAGTCCCCGATACGCCCATTTTCTTATACGGCCATAGTATGGGAGGAAATCTGGTGCTTAATTATGCCCTGCGATCTAAAGTAAAGCTTAAAGGGGTGGTGGCTAGCAGCCCTTATTTAAAATTAGCCTTTCAACCCCCTAAATGGAAAATGACTTTAGGCAAAGCCATGCTGAGGTTGTTGCCGCATGTTACCCTTTCTGCAGGTCTGGATCCCTCCGGTATCTCCAGGATTCCCGAAGAAGTGGAACAGTATAAGCAAGACCCATATATTCATGATAGGGTAAGCCCTATGTTTTCCTTTCCGGTGATG
The DNA here is from genome assembly GCF_008711145.1 of Arenibacter lacus. Taxonomy (NCBI): domain Bacteria; kingdom Pseudomonadati; phylum Bacteroidota; class Flavobacteriia; order Flavobacteriales; family Flavobacteriaceae; genus Arenibacter; species Arenibacter lacus. The sequence goes on along the minus strand of NZ_VVIN01000020.1, from coordinate 18,497 downwards.
GCAGCCGGCCAATGGGCAATTGACCATGCCGCTCACTTAAAAACGCCCACTCTCTTGCTACATGGGACTGGAGACCGTATAATTGATTATAAGGGAACTCAGGGTTTTCATGAAAACGCTGTTGTAACCACCTTACAATTAATGGAAGGTGGGTATCACGAATTGCACAAGGATCTTTGTAGCAAGGAGGTACTTCAAATAATATCCAATTGGATGAAGAAAAGCGATTATAAATCCATCCTCCCTAAGGATTCTAACGGGAAGGGTAAGAATTAAGGGGACAAACCATCATTTTTGCATGACTTTAATCCATTATTCTTCCTTATTTTAGTGCCGTGTTAAATCGATTTATAAATCATATAGAGGAAAACTTCCCCCACCTAGGTAAGGAGGTATTTTTACTGGCGATTAGTGGAGGGGTAGACAGCGTGGTTTTGGCACATTTATGTGCTGCCTCCAAATTGGATTTTGCTCTGGCACATTGTAATTTTCATTTGCGAGAGGAGGAGAGTAACAAGGATGAAGCCTTTGTAAGGCAATTGGCAAAGGATTTGGACAAAACCTTGTATGTTACCCATTTTCAGACAAGGGAATACGCAACACAACACAAACTTACCATTCAGATTGCAGCCAGAGAACTGCGATATAATTGGTTTAAGGAATTAAAGCAGGACCATGCCATAAAAACCTTGGTCACCGCCCATCATGCCGATGATAATTTGGAGACCTTTCTCATTAACCTGTCACGAGGTACGGGAATTGAAGGATTAACCGGTATACCTGCCAAGACAGCATCTATTTCTAGACCCTTACTCAAATTTTCCAGGGAGGAGGTGGTCACCTATGCCAAAGAAAATAAGTTGGCATGGCGGGAAGATGCCAGTAATGAGGATGTTAAGTATTTAAGAAATAATATTAGGCACACTATTGTACCTAGATTAAAGGAATTGCATCCAACATTTTTAGAAAATTTTTTAAGGACCCAAGAGCATTTATTGGATACCTTAAAAATAAATCAGGATTATATACAAAACTTGAGAAAACAACTCTTTATTAAGGAGGAAAACCAAGAGAAAGTGTCAACGACTGCATTGTTAAACTTACAGCCTACCAAGAGCTATCTCTTCCATTTCTTTAAGGAGTATGGGTTTACCCAATGGGACGATATTTATGGGCTGTTAACGGCCAATAGTGGGAAAGAGGTACATTCTCCCACCCATAGACTACTAAAGGATAGGGAATATTTAATGTTACGTAGAATCACCCCTGAGGTGGAAACTGTTTATCGAATATCCGAAGGGCAGGCGATAATTAATGAACCAATTCCCATGAAAATCGAGGAAATTGATCAAATGGAAAAGTTTTCCCAAAATATCCTTTATGTAGACAAAGAAAAGTTAAAGTATCCCTTAATTATTCGGAAAAGGGAAAAAGGGGACTATTTTTACCCCTTAGGAATGAGGGGCAAAAAAAAAGTGTCCAAATTTTTCAAAGATGAAAAACTGGATAGCTTCTCCAAGGAAAACCAATGGTTACTGTGTTCCGGGAATCATGTGGTATGGATCATAGGAAAACGTGCCGATGATCGATTTAAAATTACGGAAACAACAAAAAATATTGTAAAGATTAGTTTGGAACAATGAGGAAATTAACTGGAGTACTTATATTAATATTCGGGATGTTTTGGGGCCAAGCCCAAACAAACGAAAATCCTACTGCATGGAGCTACAAAGCAGAAAAGATATCGGATACGGAATACAATTTAATTATTAAGGCCGATATCTATGAGGGATGGTATATATTTTCCCAATATACCAATGAAAATGGCTCCCTTCCTAGTGAGTTTACCTTTGTAAAAGCAGGGGAAGACTATGAATTGATAGGGGAGGCTACAGAAAGTGCTACCATTACGGAATATTCCGAAATTTTTGAGGTGGAAGAGACCTTTTTTAGGAATGAGGCCATTTTTACTCAAAAAATTAAGCTCCTAGACCCAACGGTTACGCAGGTAGAAGTAGGTCTATTCTATCAAATATGTAACGAGGTTTGTATCCCTAAAGATGAGGTTTTCTACATTTCACTAACGGGGGAAAAAGCTGTTGTAGTAGAAAAAGAGATAGACGAACGAAGCAAGGAACTAAGTGCAGCATTAGTTGTAGACCTAAAGAATAAACCTCTTTTAGTAGAAGGGGATAGGGATCACGTGGACGAAAAGACCGGAATATGGGTCATTTTTGGACTAGGATTCTTGGGAGGGTTCGTTGCGTTACTCACTCCCTGTGTATTCCCTATGATACCTCTTACGGTTTCTTTCTTTACCAAACAATCGGGTCATAAATCCCGAGGCATTGCCAATGCCTTGTTGTATAGCTTTTTTATTGTACTGATCTACTTTTTATTAAGCCTTCCGTTTCACCTTTTCGATTCGGTAGATTCCCAGATCTTGAACACCATTGCTACTAATATCTGGTTAAACATTGCCTTCTTTATCATATTTATATTCTTTGCCTTTTCCTTTTTTGGATACTATGAACTAACCTTACCTAGCTCCTGGGCCAATAAGATGGATGCGGCCTCTTCTAAAGTGGGCGGGGGAATCGGGATATTCTTTATGGCAATAACGCTGGCTATTGTTTCTTTCTCCTGTACGGGGCCTATTTTAGGCGGATTATTAGGAAGTACTGCTTTGGCAGACGGGGATGTGGCTACCAACCTTACCATTGGTATGGTCGGATTTGGTTTTGCCCTGGCCTTGCCGTTTGGTTTATTTGCCCTGTTCCCAGCATGGTTAAATTCTATGCCTAAATCTGGTGGATGGATGACTACCGTAAAAGTAACCTTGGGCTTTTTAGAATTGGCCCTTGCCTTTAAATTCTTGTCTAATGCAGACTTGGTGGGGAACTGGGGAATCTTTAAAAGAGAAATCTTTTTAGGGATCTGGATCCTATTGTTTGTACTGTTAACCTTATATCTATTTGGGATATTGCGTTTCCCACATGAAGGGCCTAAGCAAAAGTTGTCTACAGGAAGAAAAATTACCGGACTACTAGCTGCTGCTTTCTCTGTTTACCTGATATTGGGAGCTACCAAGGTTACCAATTTAAAATTGTTGAGTGGCTTTCCACCGCCAGATTTTTATAGTGTGGTAGCCCAGGAAAGCGATTGCCCATTGGGTATAGATTGTTTTAAAGATTTTGACGAGGGAGTGGCCTATGCCAAAGAGGTAAACAAACCTATTTTGTTAGACTTTACGGGCTGGGCTTGTGTTAACTGTCGAAAGATGGAGGAGCACGTTTGGAGTGAGCCAGATATCTATCCTATTTTGAAAGATGAGTATGTATTGATATCCTTATATATCGATGATCGAAAGAAGTTGCCGACGGAAGAACAGTTCCATTACAAATATGAATCGGGGCGGGTAAAGGAAATCACTACCGTAGGTGAAAAATGGGGTACCTTCCAAACGATTAATTTTAATGCGGCATCACAGCCCTATTACGTACTGCTCTCACCAGATTTGGAAATATTAAATTCTGCCAAGCAATATACCGATAGGGATACCTATAAGGAATGGCTTAAGAAGGGAGTTTCAAATTTCCGAAATCTAAGCATGGTCAAATAAAAATAGTAGGGGAGTCGAGGGTTGTTTTAAGTAGTACAACCCTAACTTTTGCCTATTATCGAATAAAGCTACATCGCTTAAAGGCACTCTTAGGAGTGTCTTTTTTTTTCACCATATTTAATTTACCTTTAGCTATTAAACTATACTGGTGAGGATACTTAAAAAACTGCTTTGGGCTATTGTAAGCTTAATCATTGTACTGGCCATCTTAGCCTTTGTGGCAAAATATTTACTTTCTCCCACTTACTCCGGGGAGCAAGCGTTGCCAAATTTAAAAGAACAGGTAGAAGTTTATTATGACGACTATGGGATCCCCCATATCTATGCAGAGCACCTAGAGGACGCCTATAGGAGTTTAGGGTATGTGCATGCCCAAGACCGACTCTGGCAAATGGAATTATTGCGAAGGATAGGGGCAGGAAAACTTTCTGCAATCTTCGGCGAGGAATTAGTGGATACCGATAAGTTTTTTCTAGCATTGGGGATCAATGAGGCCTCAGAGAAAACTGTGGCACAATTGGATGTTAATTCGCCCATGGTAAAGCTCTCTCAAGCTTATTTGGAAGGAGTCAACCATTTTATGGAGGTGGGGCCAACCCCCATAGAGTTCTATCTTACCGGAATAGAAAAAAGACCCTTTACCCTAAAGGATGTGTATAATACTATGGGGTATATGGCCTTTAGTTTTGCCATGGCGCATAAGACAGATCCCCTATTGACCAATATTAAAAATAAGCTGGGGCCCGAGTATTTAATAGACCTGGAGATGGATGTAGATTCCACTTACACCTTGATAAAAAACTACAACCCCATTCCCAAGGATACTTTAGGGAATCAAATAGCGAGCATGGTTCATAAAGTGCTACAACCATTGCCGTTACCTCAATTTGAAGGCAGTAATAGTTGGGTGATTGCCCCGGAAAAAACAAAGAACGGTCAGGTAATTTTTGCCAATGATCCACATATCGGTTTTGCTCAGCCTTCCGTATGGTTCGAGGCACATGTGACTACCCCTAATTATGAAAAATATGGCTATCATTTGGCCGGTGTGCCCTTCCCATTGCTGGGTCATGATAGAAAGTTGGCCTATGGTATGACGATGTTCGAGAATGATGATATCGATTTTTATTACGAGGAGGTAAAGGAAGACGATTCAACGCTCTATAAGACGCCAAACGGATGGAAAGAATTTGAAGTAGTGAGTAAGACTATCGAAGTGAAAAACGGAGAAGACGTACCGTTCACCTATAAAAAAACAGATCACGGTCCAATTCTAAACGGAATTATAGATGTGGTAGGTGGGGAACGCCCCATAGCGATGTCCTGGATTTATACCAAATGGGAAAATAAGGTGATGGATGCCCTTTATGGAATTACCAAAGCTCAAAATTTATCCGAGTTCCAAGCGGCACTCCCCAATATTCATGCTCCCGGCCTTAACCTTATGTACGGGGACGCAGCGGGTAATATTGCTTGGTTTGCCTCGGCGCAACTCTATAAAATGCCAGAGAATACCCATACAAAATTGATTCTGGATGGGAGTAGTGGAAAGCACGAACCACTGGAATACTTGGATTTTTCAGAAAATCCAAAGGCCATAAATCCGCCTTGGAATTATGTGTATTCGGCCAATAACCAGCCCGATTCCATCGCGGGTATACTATATCCCGGGTACTACTTGCCCGAAAATAGGGCAAAGCGGATTGTAGAATTGCTAGAGTCTAAAGACGAATGGACTAGGGAGGAGGTAGAGGAGATGCTTATGGATGAGGTGTCTGACGTAAATACAGAAATAGTTGCCGCTTTATCTAAATATATGGATGTTTCCCAGCTGGACGCTACCGAAATAAAAAAACTGGATAAAATTAACGCCTGGCAAGGGGGCAGCGGGATAGATAGTATTGCCCCTACCATTTATCATCGGTGGATTTACGCCTTCCTTAAAAATACTTTTGAGGATGAATTGGGGCCAGAAATGTTTCAGCAATTGCTAAGTACCCACTTAAGTAAACGGATGATTGCACCCATGGCGAAAAAGGAAAAATCCATATGGTTCGATGATGTTCATACATCTGATACAGTGGAGACTAAAACCAACAGGGTAAACCATGCCTTTAAGATGGCCATTAATTCATTGAAAGCCGATTTAGGGAACGATCCACGAAAATGGACCTGGGGAAAGGTGCATACCTTGGAGCACGAGCACCCCATAGGGAAGGTGAAAGCGCTGAGACGTTTTCTAAACGTAGGTCCCTTCCCGATGAGCGCCACAAGGGAGGTGATTAATAATATGGCTTTCCAGTACAACGAAACGGGGAGATATCCTGTGACCTCCGGACCTTCCACAAGGAGGGTGATAGATTTTTCCGATGTGGAAAACAGTACCAGTATTTTGCCCACCGGACAATCCGGGAATCCGTTTAGTAAACACTATAAAGATCAGGCAGAAATGTTCAATAAAGGGGAATATAGGAAGATGATGATGAACAGGGAAGAGATTATTACCTTCAGGAAATCCCTCCTTACCCTAAGGCCTGTTAATTAGCTTATTTGAAAATGGACTGATTTGAAAATGATAAAAGTTGATCTGGTTCACCTAATTATAGTGAAACGAATAATAAATCCATTAATGAAGCTTCCTAAAAATCAAGTCTGCTGCTCCTTGATTTATAAATATGAACTGCCAGGTGGTAATTAGGCAACGGATAATCTGGACTTTAGTCCAACATCTTAGAGTCTCTTACACCTTGTAATCGCCTAATATTACAGTAGTTGGTCTATTTTACCTAAGAGTAATAGCCCTATAAAGGCATAAATTACTTACATTTAAGTAAAATAGATTGGGATGCTTACAAAGGTTTACGGAAGTGCAGTTTTTGGCGTAGAGGCCACAACCATTACGGTTGAAGTAAATATAGCCAAGGGAATTGGCTATCACTTGGTGGGTTTGCCAGACAACGCTATCAAGGAAAGTAATTATCGAATTGCTGCGGCCTTGCTCAATAATGACTACCGCATTCCAGGGAAAAAGATTACAATCAATATGGCTCCAGCAGACCTTAGAAAAGAGGGTTCTGCCTACGACCTAACCTTGGCACTGGGAATTCTGGCTGCTTCCGGACAGATTAAATCATCCTCCATAGAGAACTATATAATCATGGGAGAACTGTCCTTAGACGGCAGCTTACAGCCTATAAAAGGAGCTTTGCCTATTGCCATAAAGGCCAGGGAGGAAGGATTTAAGGGGTTTATTCTCCCCAAAGAAAATGCCCGTGAAGCTGCGATTGTAGATGGCCTGGAAGTATATGGCATAGAGAATATAGAAGAAGTAATTTCATTTTTCGATAAAGGAACACCCTTAGAACAAACGCTTATAGATACTAAGGCGGAATTCTATAAAACCTTGGATTTCCCTGAATACGATTTTTCGGATGTGAAGGGACAAGAGAGCATAAAGCGGTGTATGGAGATTGCCGCTGCAGGCGGACATAATATTATCCTTATAGGTCCGCCAGGAGCTGGAAAGACGATGTTGGCAAAGCGACTCCCATCCATACTGCCTCCAATGACCCTTCATGAAGCCTTGGAAACCACCAAAATCCACAGTGTGGTTGGGAAAATCAAAAATATGGGGCTTATGAACCAAAGGCCCTTCCGGAGTCCACACCATACCATTAGTGATGTGGCCCTCGTTGGAGGCGGTGCCTATCCCCAGCCAGGGGAGATTTCCCTTTCCCATAACGGGGTATTGTTCTTGGATGAGTTGCCAGAGTTTAAACGGGGAGTTCTGGAAGTAATGCGACAGCCTTTGGAAGATAGGGAAGTTACTATTTCAAGGGCACGGTTCACCGTAACCTACCCCAGTAGTTTTATGCTGGTAGCCAGTATGAATCCCAGTCCAGGAGGGTATTTTAATGATCCTGATGCCCCCGTTACTTCTTCGCCCGCAGAAATGCAGCGGTATCTAAGTAAAATATCGGGCCCGCTATTAGACAGAATTGATATCCATATAGAAGTGACTCCGGTACCTTTCGAGAAATTATCGGAAGACCGAAAAGGAGAAAGTAGTGTCGATATTAGAAAGAGAGTCACAGCAGCTAGGGAAATCCAGACCCTGCGTTTTGCCGATACGGATACCGTACATTATAATGCCCAGATGAATACCAAACAGATACGAAAATATTGTAAAATGGACGACGCTTCCAAGGAATTGCTAAAAAATGCCATGGGGCGATTAAACCTCTCTGCCCGTGCTTACGACCGAATCCTAAAAGTAGCCCGCACTATAGCCGATTTGGATAAGGTATCAGAAATTAACGGGACGCATATTGGGGAGGCCATTCAATATAGAAGCTTGGATCGAGAAGGCTGGTTGGGTTGATAATTTGGTGATTTGGCAATGTGTTTATTTGGAAATTACTTGTACAAAAAAAACTACTTATACTAAAAAATCCCAATCTGTATTCAATAGAAGCACCAGCTAAAGGCTTGCCCGACTAATCCTGGGCGGGCTTTCCATGCCGCAAAGGGTATAACAAAGGATGAAACTTATAAAGTAGTTTAGGTTTGGTAATTGCTCATGCTCTTGGTCCTAGCTACAAGTATAGGGCAGATAATGATATGGGTATGTTCAGAGCTGCATGTATATCATTTCATAACTAAAAAACATTCGCTGGCACGAGCCTGCCTATGTCGGCAGACAGACGTCACGCTCGTGCCAAAGGATCATTGCACCACCTTTAAGGTAGAATACCCTAAACTACCTTTTTCCAGCTGAATTTGTGTGGTAATCCGTTCTTTTAAAGCGCTTACGTGCGATATAACCCCTACCGATTTGTCTCCTTCATTTTGCATTTTCTCTAGAATTGTAATTGCCTGGTCTAGTGTTTCCGGATCTAAAGTTCCAAATCCTTCATCGATAAAAAGCGATTCTATCTTTACATTTTTAGCAGCAATATCAGATAGGGCAAAGGCCATGGCCAAACTTACCAGAAAGGTTTCACCGCCCGATAAGGTTCGTACAGAACGACGGGCATTCCCCATATATTTATCATATACTTTTAGCGTATCGCTCTTCTCGGCTTCTTCAGCCGTGGGAATATCCAAAAGATATCGATCGCTGAATTCCGAAAGTCGTTTGTTGGCGTAGCCAATAAGCTGCTCCAAAGTCAGGTCCTGCACAAAATTGGAGAATTTGTTTCCGGTAGCATCACCAATTAAATCATTCATAGTTTTCCAGAGGGACAAATCCTTTTTGAGGAGGTCTATTTCTTCCTGAACCTTTTGTTGGCGTTGCCTAGCTTTTTTATCCTCCTCAAGACTTTGGGAAATTTTACCAATAGTTACGGATAGATTATCCCAATTGGTCTTCGCATCCTTAAATAAGGTGGTTAAATCCTCCATGGAAAGTGTGGGGTCATCTTTCTTCAATAATTCCACCAATGCTTTTTTCAAAGAGCTCTCTATCTCGGTCAGCTTAGTTCGTATCTCTTTAAGCTGACTCTCACGTCTTCTTATTTTGCTGGCACGTTCTTCTGGAAGTATTCCCGATCGTAAACTTTGCAAGGAGTCTAATTCCTCCTTAAATATAATGCCCTTTAACTCGGTCTCTTTCTTTACTTTTTCACTCGAAATTGACTTTAGTTTATCTGCATTCTCCTTTATTTGCTCCTTTAGGGAGGAAATAGCAGAACTAGAACGCGTAATGGAAGTGCTAAGTTCGTGTACCTTTTTATTGATATCTGGACCGAAAAAGAGGGCAGTCCGCTGCTGTTTTAATTTTGTATATGAGGTCAATGCCAATTCCCATTGCTTTAATCGCTCCTCTATATCCTTAAAAATGGAAGCCGCTTGGAAGGCTTGTTTAGACCTTTCCATATTTTTTATACGACGGTTTAAATCGTGTCGGTTAGATTGTAAGGTCGCCAAGTCGTTTTTATAATCCCATTTTAGCTGTTGTCCCAATTTGTATAAAGTTTCCTCATACTTGGCACCTTCTTCTTTAAGGGTAGCCATCCCAGAATTGATATCGGGAATTCCCTTTTGCAGAAATTCAGTGTTGGCTTTAAGGTTTATTAAGTTGGTTGAATCCTTTTGAAGCGACTTCTTTTTTTCGTTTAGCAATTCCTCGTTTGCATCAAAATGGGGGGTGTCCGAAGCATAGGGGTGGTGCAGGGATCCACAGAGGGGACAGGGTTGCTCTGGTTCTAATTGCGAGCGATATGCCTCTAGGCTTTGATGTTTACGTTGTTGTTCCAACGATTTTTCAAGGCTTTCTATTTCCTTGGAGGCCACACCTACCTCTTTTTCCAAGGATCCTATGATTTTTCTATTTTTTGCTAACTGCTCATTTACCTCTTTTAGTTTTGCTAGCTGGGTCTCCTGGTTTTTTTGAAGTTTGAGATGCTGTTCTTTGGCATTTAGAAAATCCCCTGCCTTTTCGTTTAAATTTCGAAGGGTTTCCAATTCCAAATCCAATTGCTCTAGGGAGTTTGCCCCGGAACTTTGTAGGACGCTCTGTATGGATTGGTGTACGGCATCTATTTGGGGTTTCAATAGTTCGGGTTTATCGGCCATAGGTAATGGATACCCTAGCTGATTAACTTTGTTTATGTAGATGCTGACCTGCTCTTGGAATAAGGAGGCTTCCTTTTGTTTGTTTTTCTCTTCTGCTTGTAGTTGTACAATTTTATTGCGAAAAACCTCTAATTTTTCGCTAACGGTGGTCACATCCACCTTTTCTCCTAGAAGTTTATTAGAATCTTCCAAAAGAGAATTGAGTTGGATTGTTGCTAGGGATTTAGATTTCCCGAGTTTGTCACTTGCCTCTTTAAACTGGAGCTCTTGTTTTGTTATAGCATCAAAATCAGCTAAGATGGCCCCATATTTAGCTAGTTTATCGTGTTGTTCCAATTCTCCTTTATAGGGATGAAAGGTCTCCCAATCTTTTTTTAACTGAAGCTGTTCTGTTTGCAGGGCTTTCTGCTCAGTTTGCTTTTTCTGAAGTTCCTTTCTATTATTTATTCTTTCTGAGGCGCTTTCATAGGCCTTTTCTATGGTAGGTTTCGATTGGGTTAATGCCTTCAGTTTACTTTGCCTTTCTTCAATTTCTTCTTTTGTAAGCAATGCAATGGTTTCTAGCCCAGCCTCTTTTAAAGCAATATTCTTTTCTACCTGCTTGTAGCGGAAATAGACTGCCTTTCCAATTTCACGATAAGATCTCGCCCCGGTAATGTCTTCCAATAACTTATTGCGTTCGTTTCTAGGAGCTTGGAGCAGTTTACTGAACTCCCCTTGCGAAAGCACCATGGCTTTAACAAATTGCTCATAGCTTAGGCCAATGATCTCTTGGTTTTTCTGGGGTGTTTTGGTGCCTTCCTCCAAAATATGCTGGGTAGCAACTTCTACCAATTCCTGTTTTCGGGCATTTAGATTATTATTTCTATTCCGTTCTATAGACCAGTGGCTGCGATAATTTTTTCCATTTACACGGTATTCTACCTCTGCAAAACAACTTTTCATGTTACGGGTCATGATGCCCCCATCGTCTTCCAGGATAGAGTTACTTACCGTTTTGTCTACCCTAGCAATACGGTTGTACAAGGCAAGGGTTATGACATCTAATAGGGTAGACTTCCCAGAGCCGGTAGGGCCCGTAATGGCAAACAATCCTGCATCTGCTAAAATGCCCTCGCCAAAATCAATTTCATGTTCTCCTTTTAGGGAGTGTATATTTTCAAATCTTATTTTTAAAATCTTCATGGACTATAGGTTCAATTCCTCAATAATTTCGCGGAAAGCGTTTTTTAAATCCTCTGTGTTTTCCAGTTCGCTCTGTAATGCCAGTTTTTTCTCGAACATTTGCATGGGGGTAACATCGGACACATCGGTTCCTACCGCAAAAGCATCACTAGCTCCTCGGATTTTACTTTTGAAATTGAGGCGCGATTTAACAATTTTGAGGTTATTGCCGAATTCTGAATCGGTGAGTGCTTCAAAAGCTTGACGTTTTTCCAAATCTTCCCTTTCCTCATTTACGATAAGTTCCACTAGGGAGGGTAGGGTGGTAGTTTCGGAATAGGTCTGTAGTTTGGCTTCCACTTCCTGGAGGTTTCCCTCAAAGGTAATTAGGTTTCTATGCTTAGGAACAGGAACAATTTCTACCTTGGAAATTTCGTTGTTTTCTAGGGTTATTACATTTATTTGTTTGCGATCTTCTTTTTCAGAAAAGCTCAATGGAATGGGAGAACCGCAATAATGAATGTTTTGGGCCTCAGAAACCACTTGTGGTTTATGAATATGCCCTAGGGCGACATAATCTGGTAGGTCTCTAAACATATTGGCCTCCACCCCAGCTTGGTTCCCAATCTGTATATCGCGCTCACTTTCGGATAACTGGCTTCCCTTTACATACAAATGCCCCATTACTATAAATACCTCATCAGTATAATGCTGGCTGTAATGCTCGTTTACGTTCCAAAAATAACTGCGAAGACCATCTTTAATCTGTTCTATTTTAGTAGCGTAGCTTTCCCCTGCGGCCGACTTCCGGATATCGCGATCTTTTAGGAAGGGAATAGCGGCTACCACCAGCTTTTCACTGTTCTTTTCTACCTGAATAAACATATCTTCCATGGCATCTTTAGCGCCGCCTATCACTGATATATCGAATGCTTTTAGTAATTCGGCAGGTGCATTTAAAACAGCGGGAGAATCGTGGTTTCCACCAGTGAGTATAATTTTGCAATCTAGGTGTATCAGGTTTTTTAATAGATCGTAATACTGCTTATAAGCTGCTTGAGACGGATTGGCCTGATCAAAAATATCGCCAGAAACTAATAGAACGTCAATGTTTTCCGTTTTGATATAGTCTATTAACCATCTAAAAAATAAATCTAGGTCCTCTGCAAGGTCATATTTATGTAGCTGTTTCCCGATATGCCAGTCGGAAGTATGTAGGATTTTCATACGAAGGGTTTATTTAAGGAAGGTAAAATTACAAGAAAATTGTCCATGTGCGAATACATCAAGATTTTTGTAATTAGATCATTTCTTTAATTCATAATATTGGAATGTAATTAAATCATATAATTCATTAAATCCTATTTTTGATGCTTATATCCCAATGCAAAATGAGAAACCCATAAGTATACGCTGATGTATAATAGGTTTGCCATTTTGCCCTTAGCTGTAGGCTAAAAGTCGTTATTGACACCACAATTGTTCTTATGTGCTAAAAACATGGTACTAATCGGTTATTTTTATGGTTTGTTAGCGTAATTATGAAACGGAAAGTAAAAAGAATAAAGAACCCTTGGCCTACAAAGCAGGCTATGACACAAGTCTATGAAATGAAGCTCTGGGGAGCAGGCGAAGAAGTGTATTATTCAGGTGTAGGGTCGCATCATCCAGATATAGTTGCGCCTTATATTTCTGTGGTAACCTCATTCTTAAAAACCTTTACTCCACCCTTGGTAGTGTGCGATTTAGGTTGTGGGGATTTTAATGTAGGCAAGCAATTGGTGAAGCATTCCAAGAGATACATCGCCATAGATATTGTAGCAGATCTTATTGCCCATAATAAGGAAAAGTATAAAGATGGGAACCTGGAGTTCCATTGTCTGGATATTGCCGTGGATAAGCTGCCCTCTGGGGATTGTGTGTTAATACGTCAGGTATTGCAACATGTTTCCAACAACGAGGTGCAACGCATTTTGGATAAGGTATCCCATTATAAATATGTTATTCTCACAGAACATATTCCCGATGGAGATTTTATTCCTAATAAAGATGTAATTTCTGGACAAGGAACCCGATTAAAAAAAGGTAGTGGGGTAGATGTCTTGGCACCCCCTTTCCATTTTAAGCCGAGGCATGCAAAACAGTTGTTGTGCGTTGCCTCAAATGATGGTAAAGGAAAAATAGTAACTACGCTTTATACCAATACTTAGACAAGGGTTAGTAGTCATTAACTCAAGCTAATCGTTGGTTTCTGGAATTACCGCTTGTGATTTAGCCACTATTTCCCGGATGATCCCGTCTAACTCTACAGCCGATGAAAGGATATTAGATAAAAATTCCATCTTCTCTTCTTCGGGTACTATATCATCTTTCAATAAATAGACCAAGCCCATCAAACGAGCTAACGGAGCCCTTACCACGTGCGATTGCGTCCAGGCAATATCCCTTAATTTTTCATTTTGAGCCTCTATATTCAGTGCCCGTTCCTGGAGCTCGCGATTCAGCTGCTTTAATGCCTCTTCATGGGTCTTAAGCAAACTAATATCGGTTAATGCCCCTATCATACGAATGGCTTTGGCTTGCCCATCTCTAATAACCGCTGCTTTATCCCATATATAGGCATACTCCCCATTTGCCTTTAGTAATCGGTACTCTTCCTCCCAAAACAATTCTTCAGGATTATCAATTGCTTTGTAATAGGAGTTAAGTACCCGAGTTTTATCTGAAGGATGTAGTAGGTTTTCCCATAACTGAAGGTTTTGGGACGCATTGCTTACGTTATGTCCAAAATGGGTTTTAAAAGCTTCGCTTAGAAATAAGGAGTTATTGGTGATATCCCAATCCCAAATTGCATCGTTGGTTGATTGTGCCACCCGTTTAAATCGCTCATTGGTAAGTTCTATTTCTTTTTCTGCTTCTATACGCGCATTTACATCCTTAAAATATATAGAGACTCCATAATCGGATGGGTAGGCATTAATTTCATACCAAGTTTTTGAATTGGGAAAATATCTCTCAAATGATAGTAGATCCTTGAGTTTAATGGAAGTGAATATTTTGGTGAAAATCTCCTGATCTCTTTCATTAGTAAATACATTCTGGTAGTGCTTGCCTAAGATTTGCTTTCTATCGATTCCGAAGGATTCTTCTGCTTTTTGATTCCAATAAGTAACTATACCATTAGTAGTTAGGGATATAAAGGCATCTCCAATACTTTCCAGTATCATCTTTTTCTCTTTACTTGCCTTTATAAATTCTTGCTCAGCTGACTTGAGCTGATGGATATCCTGATAACTACCATATATTCGTATACATTTATCATTAAAAAATTCAGGTTTCCCAATTGCCCTAATCCACTTCTCCTTCCCCTTTGCCGTTCTTATAGGAAATTCTAAATCGACCGTTTTATTTTCAAGGAATTTACTTTTTATGATTTCAATAAATTTCTTGGCATTTTCCTGAACCTCATAAAATCCAACTATATTCTGTAGGCTTGGAACAAAGTCTTTATCCACCTCATGGATTTCCTTGGTCATCTCGGACCAATAGAGTGTGTCATTTTCCAAATTTAATTCCCATGCTCCAATACGTGCCAGTTTGGAAACATCCTTTAATAGCCCTTCAATTTCCTTTTTTTGCGTAATATCCTTGGCCACAGCATAGGTAATTCCTTTTTCATGGGTTAGATCGGCAGTCCAACTGAGCCATTTAATTTTCCCTTCCTTGGTGAGGTAGCGGTTTTCAAAATATCGGAGGGGCTTTCCTTGGTATAGGCCAATAAGCTGTTCCACAGTTTCTTCCCTATCTTCGGGGTGGACAAACTCAATAATTTTCTTGGAGAGGATTTCTTGCTCCGAAAAACCCAACAGTTTGGTAGCTGTCGGATTTATTTTTTTAAACATTCCATCATCGCCAATTTTACATAGAATATCTGGGGTGAAATTAAAAATTTGATCCAGTTCTAGATCCAAAATCTTCCGTTTAACAGCTGCTCCTAAATTGGCTTGTAACTGTTTAAATAATTTACCATAAAACAAGGGGCTCTTAGTAGTATTTTCTACCCCAAGAACAAGGATTCCCTTTACCTTATCGTTGTGGATTAGGGGAATACCGGTAAATGCTTTTTTGCTGGACGGATGTAGATCGGTTGCTCTTTCCATATCTATTTCCTTTTCCACACTGTCCCATACCAGAGTTCTATTGGTTTGCCACACCGTGCCGGGCAAACCTTCTCCCAAGCCTAAAGGGGTATAGGTTTCCTTACTCATTAATAGGGGAGTGTCTTTAGGATCTTTTAAAACTTGTGCGGCTAGGGTCATGGTAGAGCGGTCCGAATTCGGAATCCAAAATTGGCCCACGCTAAAGTTGATCCTTTTAATTAGATGTTGTAGAATTTTTTCCAAACAGGTCTCCAGAACTTCGTGACTATTGAGTAAAACGGATATTTCGTTCAGTATTTTTTCCTGCAGCTCCAAATTCTTTTTCTCAGTCACATCCCGCTCTATGGAAACCCAATGGGTATAGTTGCCATTTGCGTCTGCTACGGGATTCACAACACAGTGGACCCAATAATCCTCTCCGTTCTTATTCCTACTGGTCAGGGTAGTCTCAAATGCCTGCCACTGTTGCATGGCTTCCCTTCTTTTCCTTAGCTTGTTGGGATCTGCATTGGGACTTAGGAGGATGGAGGTAGACTTCCCGAGAACTTCCTGAACAGCGTATCCGCTCATTGCAACGAAAGCCTGATTGACAAAAACAATCTTTTGTCCTCCTTCTTCTAATGGATGGGCCTCTGTAACCAAAACCGCTTCCTTGGTATTGACTACTACGGATTGTAAAAGCTTTAGTTGCCGTTCTTCCTTTTTCTGCTCCGTTATATCTTCTATGGTGCCTTCAAAAATATTGGTAGCACCGTTTTGGTTTACCACAAGATGTCCTAATTCATGCACCCATTTTACAGTGCCATCTGGTAGTATAATTCGGTAGCTAATATCATGTATCCCTTGTCCATAAAAGGACTCACCACTTTTTTTGATAAACTTATCGCGGTCCTCTGGGTGAACGGTTGCTAGGATATCTTCATAATTAAGTTTGAAAGACTTTTTATTCCTTCCCCAAATGGCATACATAGTATCTGACCAGGAAATGAAAAAAGTACTTAGATTAATACTCCAATAACCCTTCTTTGCATGGTCGTTGCTCTTTTTTAATGTGCGTTTAGACGATAAACCCAATTTCTGCTTGTGGGTACTAACCCCACTGTTGGAATTGCTCTTGTTTTCCGTACTGGGTTTTACTTTTGTAAGTGTATTTTGGAGGCCACTAATTAAGGTAAGGGTATGGTTGGCTAGGGTCTGTAAGCTTTTTAATTGTTTTGAAGTTAAATTTCTTTCTTGTCGGTCCCAAATAAAAATCAGCCCCATTAGGGCCCCCAAACTGTCTACTAAAGGGGTTATTGCTATAAAAACGGGAAAGTCTGGAGTGAGCTCATCAAACAATTCTTTGGTTCGTTCGTCCGTTAGAATATTGGAAATAACTAGCGGCTCCTTGGGTTTTGCGCTTAGATGATATTTTATATAAGGTTCTAGCCTTACCATGGACTCTGTTAGTCTGCCTGCGGATAGATCACTACTTGTGGATGCTTCCAAAATGGCGACTCTTTCCTTGGGGAGTTCAAGAAGTTGTGAAGTTAGTTCACAAATGGAAGAATATAGGGTATTAGGAAGGTTTATAGGGTGGTATGAGGGGAGAAGGGGATTATTACTCATAGGGGATTAAAAAATATCCTAATTAAAATTTAGGTGCTCAATTAAATTTTATCTGCTTTTATTAATGGCATACTGAATAATGGTAAGTGGCGTTCATTACAAAAATCGAATTTTTATTTGGAATTGGAACCATGGGGTATGTAATTATTACGAATAAAGAGAATAATTTGTGCTCTATGCTTCCTGGATGAATTCAAATCTTAATGAACCTGCTAAAACAGCAGGAGCGCCTGCTTTTAATGAAGGGGTTACGCCACTTATTATCAGGAAAAAAACTACGTTGTGAAGAATTTAACAGTTTTGGAGTAGGGTTACCCAAGCTTAAATTGTTTTATAGGCAAATGTTCAACTTAAAATTATTATGAAGAGTATGAAGAATTTTTTAAAGAATTCAGGATTGGCAGTTATCGCTGTAATGGCTATGGTGTCATGTAGTAAAGATGACGATTCTCCGATGGAAGGTGAAACGTACAACACTAGTTTTGAGATTACCGATGCCCCAATAGATAATGCCGATGTAAAAGCTGCTTTTGTAACCATTACCAATGTTACAGTAGATGGGAAAGCCTTGGAGGGTTTTAGTGCCACTACCGTTAATTTGGCTGCTTTGGTAGAGGGAAAAACCAAAGTCTTGGGTAATCTAGACCTACAGGCAAAGTCGTATTCAAATATCGTATTTGAATTAGATTTTGATAAGGATGTGTATGGAAACGCTCCAGGTTGCTACATTGAAAAGGCAAATGGGGAAAAGGATGCATTGGTCGCTTCCTCCAACAAAATTAAGGTTACGGATACTTTTGAGGTGCTTGCCCAAGCTAAAAATGTAATTGTGGTTGATTTTGACCTTAGGAAGATCATTAAAGAAGATACGAGCAATGGGTCTAGCGATTTTGAATTTGTGACGATGAGTGAACTTTCTGCAGGAATAAGAACTGTAAATGCAGAACTAACCGGAAAAATTTCTGGAACGGTAAGCGATTCTAAAAACACCTCGGATAAAATTATTGTGTACGCCTATAAAAAGGGAACGTTCAATGCCGATGTAGAAACAAAAGGTGCGGGGAAAAGTGGCATTACCTTTGCCAATGCCGTAACTAGTGCGGAAGCAAAAGGGTTTACAGGGTCTTATAACTTGGTATTCTTGCAAGAAGGAGATTATGAACTGGTTTTTGCCTCGTATAAAAAGGAAGGTGACAAGCTATATTTTAATTCCCTCTTGGAGGTAGAATCGGCTTTAGGACTCAATCTAAGTTCCATCAGTGTAACCTCTACTTTAAATTTAAGTGCCAATGTAGTTGTTAAAGGCACAAAGCAATAATTAAAGTAGTATTCCGATAGAATTATAAAAAGCTGCCATTGTTGGCAGC